>NZ_JBXGGF010000002.1:0-20803 GCF_056854695.1 Mesomycoplasma sp. | reverse complement strand
TCAGTGTTTGCTAAAACAATAGCTGGTAGAGATCTTGAATTTGCTACCAAACCAGCACTTTCTAACATTTTTTCTGCAGAACAAGCTGGTAGTCAAGTTAGTCTTACAATGTTGCTCCAAAATGCAACTAACCACTTTACTAGTGCCAATATTTACTATCGTGTCTATGATGGAAGTAAACAAGATGCAGAGGTTGGGAAGTGAGAACCTTCAGATACCAAAATTGAAGCTCAAGTGTTTCATGATATTAGCATCAAAGCACTTACACCAAAACATTTAGACAAAGGTAAAAACTATATCATTACCAAAGTGGAAATGATAGGAGAAGGTTATCAGTCTTCTAAAGGTAATCAAGATATTCTTCCAGTATCCCGAAATATTGACTTACCAGATAGAATCTTTAGTGTTTCAGCAGCAATCACCGTTGCTTCTGTAGAGCAATTATCAGATACTGTTAATTCAGCAAGTATTAGAGTTAATTTTGATACTCCTTCTGTAAACATTATTGGAAATGATGAAATCACCATTTCTTACTATCGCGCAGGTACAAGTGAGATTTTAACCAAAACAGGTCATATATCTCAAGGTCAAAATTATGTTGATTTTCAATTATCTGATTTAGCTATTGGTTCTAAATATTACTTAAACTCAGTTAAAATTAAAAAAACATTAATTAATGATCGTATTTTAGGTGTTGTTTATAAAAATGTAGCAGCTTTATATAGCGACACCGTTTCTGTAGAACAAAGATCATTTTATACAACTAGTGGAATTACCAAAGTCGTTTATGATAATAGTCGTGAAGGAGCTGTGTATGCTGACTTTTTCTTAGCAGATGCTCGTGGCGACTATAAAGATGCAACTGCAAAACTACATTATTCATTGATAAGTCAAGACAAGCCTCTTTATGATGAGCAAAAAACTAGAAAAACTCAAACAACTAAATTAGCAGATACAGCTGTTAATGGAGTTAGTCAAACTGGTGCTGCTAAAAAACGTGGTAAAAGAGCAACTACTGCTCTTTCCACTCATCAATCATCAGATTTTAAAGTTTTAGGAAACCGTATTAGAGTTGATTTAACAGGACTTGTTAAAAAAGGTGAGTATCACATTGATGATCAATCCCTTGAACTAGTTAGTGCTCCTAATGCGACTGAAAAAGATAATTCAATCAAACATGGGCAACACCGTTTAAATACAGGGAATATTAAAATTCCTTTTAAAACACATTTGCTAGACCAGTTTGAAAATAATACTTTTGATACAATTCCAAAAAGTGCTACTATAACCTCAATTACTCAAAGTCAAGTTGGAGAAAAAAATGCTCAGTTTAGCATTGTTTTTGATACTCCTGATTCATATCTTTATGATGGGGTTAAAATTAAAGCTAAACTACAAAAAGTAGGTGATGAAAATCGAGTAGTTGAAGTTGAGGGAACTGTTTCGACAGTAAATGGTAAACAGCAAGTCGATTTTGATGCAACCGGACTACTACAAGGTTCGCGTTATCAACTTGTGTCTTTCCACCGTGAAGAATTTCCTGATGAGCAAATTGAAATAATAAATGGTCCAACAGTTAACTTTACTTCTCAATTTGTTGATACAGAAGCAGCAGTTAAAAAGATTCAATACACTAACATTGGTGAACAAAAAGCCAGAATTAACCTTGAACTTGAAGATCAAGGTCAACAAGTTGCTGATAGCTCTTTAGTTAAAGTTACATTGACATATAGCCATTATGAACCTAAAAATAATCAACAAGCATTTGTGGACAAAGAAGTAACAGCTACAAATTCTTCTATTAGTAATTTTTATAGTTTTGATTTAGATAATCTAGACAAAGAGACAAACTATACTATCAAATCTATTAGTTTTGACAAACAAGGCGCAAAAGGTACACAACCATCCGCAATTACTCTTAATGATTTAGAAGCAACTAAAACAACATTAAGTGGTGAAAAACAGTTTAAAACTCAAGGTACAACTGTTACAGTTAATAAGATTGAAGTTTCAAATATTAAGCCAAATTCAGCTACACTTGCACTAACATTTGCTGACTCAGATCGTATTTTATTGCGTAGTAAAAATAATCAACCGCAGCAAGTTCAAATTTCATATAAGAATTTAAATTCTAATACAATCACTACTGAAACTGTGGATATGACAGTTGATGATATCGGTGGAAGTGGTACTGTAAATTTAACTCATCTTGAAGATGGTTCTAATTATCAAATCACTAATGTAGCATTAGTTGGAAATGGCGAAATTAAATTTGGATTTAATGATAGTATTGGTTCACAAGCTGGTCTTGATAAACAATTTTTTAAAACAACTCCAACATTCAAGAGTGGAAACACTAAACCATTAACAGAACTTAGTGGTGAAATTTATATTGACCTTAATGATAAAGCTGGACAATTAGATGGTCAACAAATTCAAATTACTTATCAAAAGTTAGGTGCTAATGGATCTCCAGATGGTCATAACTTAGAATCTATTGCTATAATAAATGGTGCAAAAGCTGTTTTTGATTTAAATGGTTTGGATAAGGCTGCATCATATGTTGTTAAAAGTATTAAATACAAACAATCTCAAAGTTCAAATTTTATTGAATTACAAAAATATTTGGCAAATGGCAACCCTTCAAGGGAAATTAAACTTAGTTTAATTGCTCAATCAACAATTATTGAAAGTGTGGGTTATACAAGTGGTGATAAGGATGCAACAGCTACTATTGGTTTTCGTTCAACAGATGCTAGTTTTCTAAAAGATCGCACATTTCAAGTCGAACTAGAATCGTTATCTGGTAATACAGAATTTGCTACAGGAACTATAGGTAGTGATAATCACACCTTAAATGTTTCTTTTAGTAACCTAGTTCCTGCAACTTATTATAATATTGTTAAAGTTGAGGATGTTTCAGACATAGTTGGTGTACAAAGACTAACAACAATTGATTTTACAACAAATGCAAGATCAAAGGCTTATATTGCAACCAAACCAGAAATTAGTGACATAAGAGTCAAAGCTGTTTCTGAAAGAAAATATGCAATTAGTATGCTAGTTAGTGACCCATTGCGTTCTAATGTTTCACCTATTACAACTGGTAGTTCTCAAATTGAGTCATTTAATGGACGTGAAGTTGAAATTAAGTATAAAGAAATTGATAGCACCAATTCGCAAGAACAAACAATCCATTCAAGTATTAACAATGGTCAAATTTATGTCGAGCTTGACAATCTAACTAAAGGTGAAAGTTATAAAATCGAATCAGTTGTTTTAAAAAATGGCGAAATAGCTAAAGTTGCAAATGCAAATGATGCTTATACCAATAAACATGAATTATTTATTCCAGATCAAGTTAGTTTTACTACACCAAAAAAAGAAAATAGCAAAACAGATAAAAATAATTTAACTTTTATTGTCACACCAACTAGTGCAACTATAACCGAGATAAATCAAGAAGGTGTTGAACCAACAAATGTAAAACTAAAAATTAAATTTGGTCAACCTGAAGATGCTTTTTTAAAAACTGAACAAAAAACTTTTGAACTTTCATATCAAGGGATTGGTGGACAAACTCAGAAATCCACTCTTACAAAAGCTACCGATGGTTCTTATGAAACAACTATTACAAACGGTTTATCTTTTGGTTCGTTGTATAATATTGTCGGAATCATTGATAATACAAATAGAGGTGATAAATTAACAGCTATTAACTACACTACATCCGCGCTTGCTAAGCGCACATTTTCAACCAAACCAGAAATTTCATCTATTTCCTCATTACCTATTTTGGGAAATGAGACAGCAGAAAAAATTCGAATTGATTTTAAAGATCAAGGTAATACTTTAAAAGATGGTCAATATAAATTAAAATTTAGAGATATTAATAATATTGACAACATAGATGTAAATGCTCCAATCAATCAAAAAGAACAAGTTGTAAGTGTAGCAAAAGGTGTGGTTTCAACTGAGCTAACAAATCTTGCAAAATATGGAAAGTATGAAATTCTAAGCTTGGAAAAAAATGATGATCCAAGCTATGTAATTCATTTTGCATCCACAATTGATCAATCTAAAAAAAGCTTTACAGTTTGACCTCAAAAAATCGAAGTTACAAATGTTGTTGCAAAACCCAATGAAACAAGTGGGTCTGGTAATAAAAATAAATTAGATATAACCATATCTTTTGATAAGTCGTATAGAAGATATTTAAAAGAATTTGGAAACCAAGATCAAGTTAATTTGGTTTTAGTAACTCCTGATGATAAGACTATTCAACAAGGATTGACAAGTTTTAAAAGCACTAATGCAGTTGCTATAAATACTTCAAATCAAAATAGTGATGCTACTATAAATTATGAGTGGAGTAATTTCAATACACAAGTAGGTGATAATGCAAAGTTTGAGATTAAAAATTTGCAATTTAGCAATGATACTACTCATAGCTTACCAATTGTATTTAAATTCGATAATAAATCTTCTAATGGTTTTGTTTATGATGATTTGTTTTTCACTACCACTCCTATTGTAGATTCTATTAAAGCAAATGCAATTAGTGAAAATCGTGGTGAATTCATTGTTAGTATCCAAGATGAATTTGGAAGCTTTAGTGGTAAAACCCTAGAAATCACTTATGGTGAGTTTGAAAATGGACATTTTTCTAATACTCATAAGTCAACATCTTTTTTGCTAGCCTCAACTGAATTATCTAATAGTAACTCCACATTAAATCCTAATACTAAATTAAAGTTATCGCAAGCAACTTTTGTTGTTACTGGCTTAACAAAATTTACAAAATATAAAATTGAGTCAATAAAATTTGTTAATCCTGCAGGAGTTGCTCAAACAACTAGCCCACTTGGCAACAAAAATGATAGCACAACAAATGCTGCTATTTTAACAGTGCCAAATGGGAACTCTAATCCAATTTTACAAACATTGGCTAGCTCTTTTGCAATAACACGAGTAGAGCAAATTGCAGAATCTAAAAATAGTGCTACTGTCAAAATTCACTTTGATGGAGCAGTTGATAAATGATTGAATGAAATTAATAATAATGCAGGTCAACCACTTTATTTACGTTACAAATCACTCAAAGATGGTCAAATTTATGTATCTATCAATACTTTTACATCAACATCAAGTAAAAACTTTTTTGAGTATTCACTAACTAATTTAGAACCTGGTTCTAAATATGAAGTTTTAAGTTTGTCGAAAAGTACAGATTTAAATGATAATGCTATAACTGTAAATACTTCACAAGTTAAAAATCAAGACACATTTACTACACTACCAATTATTAAGCGGGTTAAATATACACCTTTAATTAACGAAAATAAGGTAAATGTTAAACTTGAACTAGAAAATAGTGCTAAAATCGATTTATTAAAAAATGGTCAACATAACTTAAATATTAAATTAGCAGAAGTTGAGGATAATAACAACATTAGCACCACACAAATACCATTAACAGCTGCAAATGTTGTAAAAGAAGGGGCTAATAATCAAATTATTAGCTTTGATTTACTAACTGGTAATGGACATAACATTTATTCTGGTAATTTTTATGTAATTCAATCAGTAGAATTAAATAGTAATAATTTAGAGTTTGATACAAATTTAACTCAAGATAACAAAACTATTGATACAGGGATTAGTCAAACAACGGTTGCTGATATAACAGCAAGTGATCCAACAGATAACTCTGGTAAATTTACTATTAAATTTAATTCACATGATAAGTTTTTAGTGGGTAATTATCAAGCTAAAATAAAATACGGAACCCCAGAAAGTTCAGCAATTAGTGATTTAGTAACTACTGAGCTACCTATAACTAGTGATGCACTTTCTACACACGGTCTTGAATTTTCGCTTAGCAACTTGGTTGCCGGGCAAAATTATAGTGTCAAAGATGTTTATGTTGAGCGTGTTGCAAGCAAAGAGTATTTGCACGGAATTTTTTTACCAGAAAAATTGAATGTTAATCAATATAATCAACCCGCGGGTAGTTTAACAGCAACTGATAAATCTCACTTATTAACTCATGTTGATATTGAATCGATAACCGCACTTTCAACTGTTGAAAAAACAGCTAAAATTACAGTTAATTTTCGAAATGATAATGGCGAGTTGCAAAAAATGTTATCAACTCATAAGTTAAAACTAACCTACAAACTATTAGAAAACGGGAATACTAATTTTGAATCATATAAAGGTTACAACGACTTTAAAACAACTCATAACACAGGTAGTGTTGAAGTTGAAAATTTAATACAGGCTTCAGGTGGTCAAGGATCTAATAATATTGCAGAATTTGATATTCAAAATTTGTTCAAAGGTGCAAAATATTATGTTGAAAAAGTTGAATTTATTTCTAAAACACAAGGAAATAATTCTGCAACTCAAATTAAGTTCGAGCCACAAATAAGTAGTGAAGATAGTCGTGCTTTCACTGTTGCAGCCACTAGTGCTACAATCGATAATGTTAAATCAGATTTTAAAAGCTCTACAAATACTAGTTCCACAGTAACATTAGATTTTAATAAAGATGATGTTTTTCTTATTGGTAAAAAAATAGCACTTGAATATGTAGATGAATCGCAACCTAATAATATACTTTATAGTGAATCCACTCCTTCTTCAGCATCAATAGAGAAGGTTGGAACAATACATAATAATGTATCAGTTATTTTTAACATTCAAGGACTAAAACCTGGATCATCTTATAAAGTTAAAAAAGCCATTATAGGAGATGCATCTATTGATGTTAGTTTGAGTGCTAATTTAAATCAAGCTTCTAATGCTGATAAAATTAAATTTCAAACCGCTACTGAAATTGAATCTATTTCAGTTACTAATCCACAAGATACATCAGCAACTATTACTTTAAATGTTGCTAATCATTTTACTAATCAAAACTTACAATATACCAATTCAGATATAGTGCATATTACCCTTAAACCCTTGAGAATTATTACAGAATCAACCCCAGGGTCTGCTCAAAATGTTACAGTTCAAGGACATTTTATAAATTCAGGGAGTCAAATTCAAATTGAGTCTAGTGCATTTTTATCTCACCCTTTGCAACAATATACAGAATACTATATCCATAATATTACCCTTCAACCACAAGGTCCACATGCTAATGAAAAAAATAATCACATTTATTTTAGTTCTCAAGTAAATGCTACTTCGGTATCTGGTTCTTCTCGTTACTTTGCAACAACAGGAAGTTCAATTCAAATAGATGACAGTTATAATTTGGAAGGGTTTGATCATGGTTATAAGTATACAGCTACTTCAACAACATCAGCGGATTTAGTTTTTAGAATTAATCAAGTAGGTCGTGCTATTGCAAAAGGTAAATCTTTTGTATTAAAAATTAGAGATGATAGTAACGGTAATGAAAAAGATACTAATTTTTCTTCATCTGTTGATAAGGATGGTAACTTAAGTTTTTCAATTGACAGTAATAACACATCTGGTATGTTGAGCGCTGGAAAAGAGTACAAGGTTGCTAAAA
Organism: Mesomycoplasma sp.; assembly: GCF_056854695.1. NCBI lineage: Bacteria > Bacillati > Mycoplasmatota > Mycoplasmoidales > Metamycoplasmataceae > Mesomycoplasma > Mesomycoplasma sp. The sequence continues at coordinate 13,275 of NZ_JBXGGF010000002.1, read as the reverse complement.
TAAGACAATTTGTAACAAGTAATAGTAGTAGTGAAATTGTAGGAGTTGCAGGAAAAACTTTTGCAACCAAATATAATGATGAAACAGTAGATAGTGTGGTTGTAGAAACACCTAAACTTAGCACTTCAGACTCGACTCCTCATAAATATGAGATACCGTTTCGCTTAAATTTTAATAATCCAGCTATAGGACACAATACACAACCATTAAAAATTTCTTATATGAATGGATTGAATAAGGTAGAACTACATGCTAACTATGATTTAGCACAAGGAAATTACAAATTAGAGACAAATGATGTTAGAGATTTGATCGGGAAAGAATTAACATTATCTGTAGATGATTTTAGACAAAAATCCACCCCCCTATCACTAACAGAAGATAAAAGTGTAAATATAACTAAATTAACTAATGGTTTAAATATTACAACATCTCTTAACTCCACTTATTTAATCGAAGGTGCTGTAAGTACTGATGTTTCTATACCTGATCTTATAGGTTTCACACTGGCGGTTTATGACCCAACAGATTCACTTAAGAAACTTCAAGTGGTTTCATCTGCAAATGCATTAGATGGTGACCGTTATTATATGATTCCTTATAATGAAAACGTAATAAAAGTGCCTAGTCAATTTACACTTATACGCACTGACAATGGGGAAAGTCTAAATCAAGACCCTGTAAATCAACATAGAATTAATTCTTGAGAATATTTCTTTAATCCACCAACTAAAACTGCTGATGGAGATGAAGAAACTCATGAGTTTGAGGAAGATGATTGAAAGAATTCTATAGATTTTGATGAAAGTCATAATGGATTAACTAGCAATATTTTAAATAATAGTCAAAAAAATCATCGACTTGCTGGACAGTTTTATTATTTTGATCTTAAAATTAAAAATGCGGGTAGACCGTCAACTGGAAGGAGAACCACAAATCTTAGAGAAGAAACTAAAAATATGACTCCTTTATTTTTGCGTTTTGATTCTGTAAAAAACACTCAATTTACGCCTTACAAACCACACACATCACTAGTTACATTTTATTATGATTATAGAAAATTTTCAAGTGACTTCCCTGGATCGGCATTTATTAAAATGAATTTAAGTGATTTTAAAATTTATGGTCAAACACCTTTTGTTAGAAAAACTTCAGATTCTGGTGATAGGCAAGTTTCTAATAATAAATGATTCACTTACCCACAAAGAGAAAAAAATAGATTTGTAATCAAAGAACTTCAATACGCCAATTATAGCTATTCAAATATTAACGATTCATTTATGAGTGGTAATCTTCAAGGAAGCAATGGATTTGAAAGTGATAATGGTTCTAAATATCCTTTTGTTAATTTGAAAGTTAAGAATCCATTTAGTAGAAATTTATCTATTTTGTATAGAAGCGATCCTAGATTCGATTACAATACTTATTTTTCTATTAAAGAAGCTAAATACACAAATAATGGAGAACCTATTTTTAGTGTAAAAATTTCTGATCAAGATTGAAATGTGTATAAGAATGAAATTCAAGTTTACGGCCCAGGTGCTGGTACTAGAGATGCACAAAACTTTTTTAGTTTTTATGCTGTTTTTCTAGACTATCAAGGGAATATGTATTTTGCAGGTGATGAATTGGGCCATGCCACATATCCATCTAATAAAAACAATAAGAATGAACAGGGTAGATGAATCAATTTTTATTTACAACCAGCTTTATCTCAAATGAATTTCCAATCCAATAATCAATTAAATAATAAAAATAATCCCTTAATATTTTTAGGTATTTGGGGTCGTTATTCACAAAACCCTAATGAAGATGCCAAACTTAGAACCATTTACTATCGTCCTGATTTATATGCTGAAAGTAGAGCATTTGTAATAACACCATATCAAAGATAATTATTTAACTAATCAAATATCAAATAAATATAGAAAGTCGAGAACTAACTATGAAAAAAAAGATGTCAAAAACTAAAAAACAAATACTAGCACTTGGAATGTTAGCCCTTGGTGGGTTAACTTTTGGTAGTTTAAGTTTTGTTCCTTATTTACTTCGTCATTGATCTACAATTCAATATGAAGTTGTAAATTTCAAATCTGAATTTGATCAAAATGAGAAAAAATTCACACTTGGTTTTGAACTTAGTGACCTAGATGCTTACAAACTGAAATATCAACCTTTGCAAGTTAAATTGTATAGTGATAGTAATGGCAAATCTATGGTTAGTGAGCACACTGCTCACTATGACGACTTTAGTCGTTCTTGAAAATTGGATGTTGATGCATCACAATTAACACCTGGCTCTCGTTATTATATTGGCATTGATTACAAAGAGGGTAAAAATCGCTTTGGAGCTAAAAAAATAGTTGGTTTTTCAAAAAATATAGCTGATTTTATTAATGTGCCAGCAGCAGTTAAATCTATTAATTTTGGAAAAATTGATACAGGAAGCGCTTTAGTTAAAGTTAATTTTTCAGATGATATCAAGTCACTTGAAGGTAAAAAAGTAGCTCTTGAGTATTACTATTTGCCCAAAGGTCAAAAAGTTGCTACCAAAAACCAAATTGTTACCACTTATGTTGATTTAACCACAGTTAAAGAAGGAGCTGCTGACTTTCAATTAAATAACTTGTTATCAAATGCAGATTATTACGTTTCTGGAGTTAAATTAGTAAGTGATGGTCAAACTCCGCGTGAGTTAACTAGCAATAAACAACAAGACATCAGGTTAAATGAAGGTAAATTCTTTAGCACAGAAGTTATTAATTTAGAAGTAAGTCAAATGAAGGCGACAGATGAGTTAGATTTAGGTAAATCTATATTGCTAACTTTTGACAAAAATGCTAATCCAAATATTGCTGAAGTTAATAATATGCCTGTGGAAATTAGTTATGTAAACAAAACTAGCAAAGAGCATGAAATTAAAATCATTAGAACTAAATTGATTGATAATATAATTAATTTTCATTTAAATCGTGAAAACAATCACTTGTTGCCCTTAGGTTCTGGTTTTGAGATAACTCAAATTAAAATTTCTGGCACCAATATTAAATTTAAAAAAGGTGTTAGCAATGTTTTTTACTCACAAAATGGAGTTGTTGCAATTAAAAGTAAAACTAGTGGAACAACTGCAAATGTGGAAGCCACATTTGCTAGCCAAGATGACATTAGTGGCTTGATAGCAAATGTTGACTTATCACCTTTGGCTAAAAATGAAGTAATTGCTAACATTGTTCCACTTGAAAACAATTTATATAAAGCCACATTTAATATTACCGGTTTAACTAATAGAACAGTTTATAATATCAATAGCATTTCTCTTAATAAATTGCCTACAAAAACTATTTTTACAGGTGGTGAATTTGATTATCGAAAATTCAATTTTGAAGATGGTGTTGAACATTCTTTTTTAACTGGTCTTGATGATTTGTCTGTTTTTATTAAAGCAGCACCACAAATTGAAACTAACTTAGTTACTTATAGTTTTGGTTTTGGAATAAAATCTAGTTATTTAAATTCAAAACAACTAAGACTAGCCTATCACTTAGAAGGTGATGGTCGTCTTTATTATAGTCAAGTTGCAACAGCTATTGGTAATGCGGTTAATTTTAAGTTAAATGAATTTTTACCAGGACGTAAATACAAACTTGATAACATAGAAATCGTTGGTGAGCCAAATATTAATGTTATTATTGATGGTGATCAAGAAGAAAAATTTTTTTATACTAAAGCTACAGTGAGCGATATTGAATTCGAAGATATTGATGAAACTACAGCTAAAGTTAAGGTTTTTATTCAATCAGATTTAGAACAATGGCAAAAAATTAAAGACATAGATGCTGGAAAAGCCACTTTGATTTATAGTGCAGGTGCCCATAACTCACTAGTCTTATCAACTAATCAAAAAATTGAACCTAGCAAATTAGTTCAAAAAAATAATGGATTTGAACTTGAATTTGATCTCAAAGACTTAAATCGTAAAACTAATTATTATATTGATAGTTTAACTTTTTCTAACCCTTTAGTTAATGCTTTATTTTCAGCAGATGGAATTTTAGCTTTAAATAAATTTTTTACCACTAAGTTTAAAAATGCTTCAGTATTAGCTATTAACACTTACAATATAAGTCAACATAAAGCATCTATCGAAATCCGATTTAACCCGGATACCGATTCTTTTTTAAATGATCATAAATTTAGATTAATTCTCAAAAAAAATGACCAACCGATTGAACTTAGAGGGGAGTCTACAAAGAAAATAGAAAATGAAGATCCATATGTTGGAGAAGTAAAATCTTCAAGTATTAGTTTTAATCTTACAGATTTAGATGCAGGTTCTAAGTACACCATTGACAACTTGGTTGCAGTTGAAAAAGCAGATAGTGAAGATGCAACTCAATTTAAAAATTTGCATTTTAATTTTCAAAATCCAAATATAAAATCAAGTATTAATTTTTATACACGTCCTGACATTATAAATATTCAGACAGAATCTATTGATGAACAAAAAGTTAAGGTTAAAGTTCAACTAGAAACACAAGATAATAGCCTCAATTATACTTCCAATATTAGTTTGGCTTATTTGAATAAAAGCACTAATGTTCTTGAATTTGCAACAGGAGCTTATAATCAAAGTGATAAACAATTTATTTTTAATTTAGGAGAAACTAATCCATTACAAAAAGTAACCGATTATGAAATCGAGCGGGTTGTGGCACAGCAAGATGTGATTCCTTTTGCAACAAATTTTCATCAAAATGATAAAAAATTTTCTACTAGTGCCAAAACAGCCCAAATTGTTGCTGTCCAACAAGTTGGTCACTTTGCTCACGAACTTAAGGTAGTTTTAAATTTCTCTAATAATGATAGTTACTTAAATGGTGAAAAATTACAGGTTGAATTAAAAGAAAAAAATGGCAGTATTCGTGCAACTGCAATGGGGACTGTGCAAAACAATAGTGCTCAATTTGATTTTTCAAACTTAACAAAAGCTGGAGAACAATATTTAATTGGACAGATTTCACACATAGTAGAATCTGCTAGTAAGGTAAAAACTAGTATTGGTTTTGGTTATAATGCAACCGCTGAGTCTCAAAAGGACAAACTCTATACATTAGGTAATATTAAAACTATTACATATGGAGCAAAACAACCTCATAGTGCAGAAGTTAATATTGAATTTAATGATGTTGAAAAGTTTCTTGACGCCATTTCAACTACTAAAACTACACGTCAAGCGGTGCTTAAATATAAAGATAATAATGATAATATATTTAGTTCAATTGCACAAATAACCCAAGGCAGAGTGCGATTTAATCTTACACAATTAAGAGAATTTACTACATATACTATTGAGTCTTTAGAAATTAGTCAAATAGGAGTTATCGAATTTAGTGAACAAGCTCAAAGTCAAAAAAACTTTTACACAAAGGTTGCAACTATTAGTTTAAATGATGCTATTTATGTTAATAAAACACCAACTAAAACCGATGCTACTTTAGTTTTTAATTCTAATGACAAAAAAGTTATTAATGGTAAGGAAATTACTGTAGTTTTATCAGAAAATGGCAAAATTGGTACAGCAACAGATAAGCAAGCTAGCGCAAACATTGTATTTAATAAGTATACTAATCGTTATGAGGCTAAATTACATTTTATTATTTTAGAACCTGGATCTCGTTATAACTTAAAAACATTAAAAATTAGTGGTACTCAAGATGACCCATCCGCACAACCAAACTCAGTTATTGATGTGGATATAAGTAAAATCACAAATGAGCAAAAAAATTCTTTTGCCACAACAGGTGTTACTGAACATATTAGATTGAATGGTAATGTTTCAGATACAGAAGCTAGAATTGATATTCAATTTAAAGGTGATTTAAAAGATAAGGTTGCTGGTTTTGAGGGTAGAAATGCTACTTTGGTTTATAAAAATAGATTAACTAACAAGTTTGTTTCAAACACCCAAATTATCAAAAACAATGAAGCTCATTTTGTTTTGTCTAATTTGTCAAAAGAACAAACATACGAATTTGTTTCCCTCAAATTAGATGGTACTCGAGAACTTGATGTAGAGGATTATTCCAATGGTGTTGGACATAATGTTAATGAAGTTCCAACTTTTAGAACATCATTTCACAATGTGGAAATTATAGATATTCAACAAAAAGTAGAAAAAGACAAAACTATAGTTTCTGTTTTTTTTGATCCAGATGTTGATGAATTTGCAATTAATAATTATCAGGCAACTTTGGAATATACTCCAAAAACAGGTTCGACTCAAAAAATAAGTTCACAACCTGTGGATATTAGTAATTTTAGAGCAGTCTTTGAGTTGCAAGACTCTATCTTACAAGAAGTGTCAGCATTTGATATTAATGCGGTTGTAATTAGTACAAAAAATTCTCATAATCAAGTGATGAATACTACCCCTACTGCTACTTTTTCTAACACTTTAAATACGAAGTATGCATCTAAAAAAGTTTTTTATTCATCTCCAAAAATCACTCAAGTTACAAAAAATATAACTGATAGCACAGCTCATTTAACTATTAAGGTTAATCAACCCGAAAATACTTATACTGGTAATAACGTAGATGCTTTGTTAGTTTTTAAATCTAAAAGAACAAAAACTACAAATGTTAAATTAATCAAAGGGGTTGAATCTCAAATTAATGGAGTAGAAAAAACTTTTGAATTTGATTTGACTGGTTTGGACAAACTTACTACTTATGAAATCGAAGAACTTCGTATCAATGGTAATGTTATTGAATTTAATAAAAGTATTAATGCAAACTCTACACAAAAAGAGTTTCAAACAACAGCAACTAATGTTGAAACTCCATCATTTGTGCAAACTATTGAAAACAAAAGTGAAGTTGCTGCAAATATTTTGTTTGATCCAGTTAAAGATTGGTATTTAATTGGAAATAAAATTAGTTTTACGGCAGTAGTCGACGGACATAGCAAAACATTTGAAACTACCGTTGGAAGTGATGGGCTAGCTACATTAGATATTAAGTCAGATGCAGCTCACGGTTTTGTAATTTCAGCTGGTCAAAATATTACTTTTAGCAATATTTCAATTGTTAATGAACAACATGTTCCAAATCTTACCAATCTTACAACACTAATTAATCCAAGTAAATTTACAAAGGATGAAAACAACGGAAGAACCGTTGCTTTAAGTCTTAAAACAAAAGACTTAATTACTAATGTTGTCAATAAAACATTATCTGCTAATTCAGCACAAATTGAACTAAAAATTGCAACAAGCAAACCAATCGTTGGAAATATTACTTTAAATTATTTAAATAAACAAAATGGAAATATACAAAAAGTTCAAGCACAAGCTCCGACAACACCAAATAGTGGCAATATAACGTTTAATATTCATGGACAGGCACAAATTCAAAATTTGATTAACTACCAACTACAAAATGTTGAAGCAAATGGTGAAATTATTGGATTTGATACAGATACAGTAACTAATGAAAATCGTCAATTTCGCACTTTGCCTGATAGTATTAATGTTAAAAGTATTACTACTACATATGATCAAGCAACAAAAACAGCAATTGCAAGAGTGGAATTTGATGATACTGCTCGTCAATTTCTTGTAGGTAAAAAAGTTAAAATTTCATATCATCCTCTTCTAAATAGTATATCAGCAAATGCTTCAGAAGCTACCACTGATGCAAATGGTAGTGAAGCTACGATTCGTTTAGATGGATCTGCTGAATTAAAGTTGGATGGATCATTAATGAATGGTGTTCATAATATTGCTATAAATGGGGTTCCAGGCAGAGCCACAGGAACTAATACATTAACAAATACCAATAGTAGTTTGCAAGGGACATCTAGTTTAACTTTTACTAATGCTGCAAATAAATTGATTGATGGAATCAAGTATCAAATTACAAAAATTGATGTTTTAGATACAAGTATTCATAATTTTCAAACAAATTTACAACTTACAAATTCAGATGATTCTGAATTTTCAACTTTGCCTATTTCCACTTATGCATACCAAGTTCAAACTAGTGAAGTATTAAATAAAGTTGATGCAACAATCGAAGCATTTTACTTAACCAACCAAACATTAAGAGCGGATCAAGCAACTGCAGAAAAGTTTGCAATTAGTTTATATAATCAAACTAATAATACAGCCGTTAATGTAAAAGCTGATAAATTTGAAGCTACTTCACCCTCAGTTGTTCCTCTTAATCTTCAAGGGAACACATCTCAAGCTCAAGGCCAACAATATTTTTGAAAAATAATATATAAGGTAGATCTTGAAAAAGCTAGTTTGTACAAAATTGTTTCTACAAGTTATGATGGCAAAGACATACCACTTTCTCAGTATACAGATGCACATTCGCAACAAACTCTCGATAATCAACTAAAACAATTTTTCACTACTCCAGGAACTAAAACTAAGGTTGTTGGTATTGAATATAATCCAATTCCTTTTGAAAACAAAGCAACTATTAAAATTCAGTTGGATGATGTTGATGGTTTTGTACGAAAAAATCATTTGCAACTTAAGTTAAGTTATATTGGTGTTGCCGGTTCAGGTGTTTCTAGTGGTTCGGTAACTTCATCAACAATTTCCGCAGATGAAGTTGCAACATTTGAAATTACTGGTTTAGCAAGAGCTTCTAGATATCAAATCGAAAAAATTGAATTAGTTGGTCATGATGCAATTGTTGCAAAAGAGGGATTAAAAATTGAAACTGTAGCTACAGGTCATCAACAAGCATCTGATTTTGCTTTTACAGCTAAAACAACTAACTCAACAAATCAAACTCTTTTTTCTACTCGTAATGAAGCTACTAGTGCAATTTTTACACAAACACCTAATGTTGATGGTGCTGGTACACTAACTATTGATTTTGCTCAAACAGGTAATGAAATTGCATCAAAACAAGGAATTGTTACCTTTGTTGAGGAGAGTAACGGTGTAGTGAATAAACAAGAAATTTTAGCTAACTCAAATTCTGTTTTTTCTAATAATAAAATTTCTTTTAATTTAACTAACTTAAAAAAATGACAAGCTTATAAAATTAAAAAAGTAACAATCGGTGGATTAGATTACTTTATGACCACTGGTCACGATGTTTTTCACACTATGCCGCAAATTGCTAAAATTGTTGATATTCAATATAGTAATCTTGAATCTGTTTTAACAAGTGATCAAAAATTAGCTGGAAGAGGTACAATCAAGATTATATTCGACACTTTAGAAGACTATTTAGTAGGAAAAACCTTGAATTTACATTTATCTACAACTAACAATTTAACAAAAGATGTAACAGGTCAAGTTAAACAAGATGGAGATTCTAACCCTTATATTCAAATTAATTTAGACGATAACAATTTTAAATCAAATGATTCTCAGGCTAATAATATAGTAGTTGGTAAAGAGTGAACTATTGAAAGTATTAGCATCGTTAATAATTTAGAATTCACAAATGTTAGATTTCCAATTACTGGTGATTCACGTTCACAAAGAGCAGATGGTACTAGGGGGTTAGAAAATTTAAAAAGATTTAAATTACCAGGTTATTTTTCAAATATCACACTTAGCGAATCTCCTACTAACAATAGTTCAACTATTGATTTGAAATCTGTCCATTTTGATGGTGATATTTCACATTTTCAAGGAAAACAAGTTGTTGTAGAATTAGATTCTAACAAAGGTCATGAATATTATGCAACAGCAAATATAAATGGAACTAACTTGTCATTCAATGGATTGAAACTAAATGGACTTACAGGATTAACAGAACACCATATAAGTAAAATTAAAATAGATGGTGTTTCATACCCTATTTCACCAGAAACCTCATCAACTAATGTTGCATATACTAATGCAGAATATTTTACTGTTAATCAATTCGAATATGTAGAGGCAAGTTCGCGTGCAGATCAAGTTCAATTAAAAGTTACATTCGATCCAAAAGATAGTTGATTATTAGGAAAGCAGGTTGTTATTGATTACAAATCTGTTTTACCAGGAAATTCGGGTAGTCATTGATTGTCAAATAATCAACGAGTTTCTACTATTAGTTCAACATCTGGTAATTTAGAAGCTATTTTTAATGTTCCTGTTAATGACCAAATAAATGATTTTGAATCATCCTTTGACTTTAAACAACATTATGAATTTTTAGGTGTTAAATTAGTGAACTTTGATATCCACAATCCAGCATTAGCCCGATATAACCAAAAAATCACTCCAGTTGCTCATTATGCACCATCATTAGGGTTAGGGACTGAAAATGTTAGATTTTACACACAATATAAAACACCAAGCATTAAAGATACAAATGTGAGTGAAATAACTAATACTGAAGGAATGCTCAATACATTCCAAACTACAGTAACAGTTAATTTTGATTATGAAGCTGGTATTGCAACAAGTACTGTAAATACTTGAGAAATTAAGTTTTTTAAAGATTGAACTTATGTAGATGAAATTCAAAAGGATAAATTTCAAATTATTAATAAGCGTTGAGATATGACTACCCATAGTTTTAAATTTGATATTGTGGGTGATTTGAAGGATTTAATAGATAATTTTAAAGACTTAAATAGAGGGCATGATAGACAAGAGCCAAATTATTTTTATATGCAAATGTCCTATAAATATTTTCAAGATCCGTCAAAAACTAATTTAAAAGATTCAGGATTAACAAATACCATGAATCATAATACTATAAATCTTGATGCAGCCTTTCCTGCTAAGTATGTTGAAATCACTCAAATTAGAGGAACACAAACTTCAGCATATGATTATGGTATAGATATTGATGTTTATGATCCTTTTGATATTATTAAGGTGACAGACAAAACTCGGGAAGAACGTTATCAACAACTTTATAAAACAATTTATAATAATGGTAAAGCTAGCGGTAGAAAAAGAAATTCTGACCAAAAGGGCGATGGTATAGGTGAAGGTTATTTTGATAAAAATGGTATACAAAAAAATACACTTAGATCTAATAAAATATTAGCAATTCAAGGAAGTCAAACTCGAAATAGTAATTTTTGAAAATTTCAGAATCAAAATATCCAAATGAATTTTGGAATAAAACTTGATGCTATTAGTAAAGTTAATCAATCCATACTTAATTTATCTCAATTAAACTCTCAATCATCACAACAACAAATACAAGATGCAATAATTCAAGCCCCAACGCCATTGAATGAACATAGTCACTTTAGGCCAAAAGTGCAAATAGTTAATTTATCCACAAATACTGGAACTACAGAATTGAATTCTAGTCATGCTACTACTAATATTTTGGATATTTCCTACTATAATGAAGCTAATACTAATAACAAATATTCTAAGTCTCCTTTTTCTAAATATAAAAGAATCTGATTAAACATCAGTTCTGGAGAATACAGTTATTTGGCAGGTAAGGCATTAGTACTAGACTTTAATTCTTTTAATTTAATTGATACAACTTCTAATTCAAATGCTATTAAATTACTAATACCCAAAAATGATGATAATTTACAAAAAATATTTGTAATGCCAAGTACAGGAAATCATATCCAAGCATTTTGAGGCACATATACAAATAATGTTGCTATGGGTGATGCCTCTCATCCAGAGCAATTTCCAAATAGAACTAGAGTTACAATTGAAGGAGCTGATTTTTTCAAAGGAAGAGACTCTTCATACAATGCTTTTCAAGCAATTGTTAGTGGGAATACTATTTTAGGGCCATCGCCATTTTTAGCACCTTTTAAAGACGGGAATCATGCATTAAGTTATTGAGATGTTAATGCTCAATCAGGATTTGAAAATAATCTAAGAATTTATAATTTTGGTAATGTAGTTCAGGCGAATCGCCAAAAAACATATACTGATAATAAACCACGATACATTAGTAGTCAATATCAAGTATCTTTTGGTGTATCTAATACTAGTTATGATGATGCAACTGGCGAACTAACCGTTACATTTGATTGAGCCAAACAAAATGGTAAACATAAATTAATAAGTACCATTATGCCTCACAAGGCTTATGCAGCTTATGTTGATAATAGCGGGAATTTATATTATTTTGGAAAAACTAACGCCGATGGGGCTGCATTAGATCAAGATCTTGGCCCAGATAATGATAAAATTATTTTTAGTACAAGACAATTAATATATAAAACTAGCGATAACCCAGCACCTAATAGTAGATTATTTTTTGTGGGTATTTTAGTTCAACCATATGGCTTTACACCACAACTATTATCTGAAAAATTAAATTATTTAGACATTAATGTTAGAATAAATAGAGATTTAAAAAGGGTAAGAGTTGTTGATAAGGGTTCTAGATACAAAAGAAGTGCTGATGGAGATGTAACAGTTGCTCCTGGAATATTTGATATTTTAAAATTTGTAAATGTTTCTAAAACCTATCCAGTACCAATTTTAACTAAAGCAGCACAAGATTCAATTCAATCTATTATTTATAAATAAAACTACAAAGACCTAAATGTTAAATGATTTAGGTCTTTTATTTTCGGTTATTACATAATTAAATAACAAAACTAGTCTTATTTATAATTAAAAATTGAGATTAAAGTTAAATTGGGTTAAGTTAAAAGAGTTAAATTAATTAATATTTAGTTTTCATAGATGTTAAAAGTTTGTTAAATTTAGTTGTTTTCTACTATTTGATTTAGTTTAGTTTAACTTACTTTAAAATTCATTGATTTTAAAGTAGTTATTTTATGTTTGAAAGTTGTTGGATTTCCAATAGTATCATATTTTATTTTTTGAGCAAGTAAAAAAGTGATTTTTTATTTTTTAGCGGTGCTATTCTAACCTTATTAATAATATATTTAAAAACATGTTTTAAAAAAACAAAAAATAACTCAAATATTTTATTTTTTTGCATTTTTGTATTATAATGTTGCTTGTTCTAAAAAAAGCGGCTATGAAAATTATATTTCTAATTTTTGACATAGCTTTTTTTATTTTAAAACTTAGTAATAATTAGCAAACAATAAGGAACATTAATGGCTAAAAAACAAAATTCCCAAAGTAAAAAAATCGACCAAGTAATTATTAAAAACAATCGTATTAAAAAAATGATTGCAGCTAGTGGAGCTCTAACTGCAGCATCTGTTGCTATCGCTCCTTATTTGATGAAAATTCTAAAAACTCAAGATATTTTCATCAATAATTTTGTAGCAAGTGATGTCACAGGAAATACTGCAAGTTTTGCATTTGATCTTCAAGGTGAAAATAAAAAAATTAATGCA
>NZ_JBXGGF010000001.1:0-119118 GCF_056854695.1 Mesomycoplasma sp. | reverse complement strand
TTAATAGGTTTGTCTTCTATTTCTGTGTTTTGAGATTCTGTTGATTTTTTAGCATTAAGATTTTCAGAGCTAGGTTCTGAGGATGATTCTGATAATTTAAGATTTTCTTCTGTGTGATTTTCCTTTAAATTTGGTAAAGTAGGAATTTCACTAATTTGCGAAATATTTGAATTATTTTCTGTTTCAATTGTTGAATTCAGCTTGTCTTTTATTTGGTCTTTTTGTGTTTCTTCGGCATTTTTATTAGAATTTGAATTAGGTTTTTTCCTGAATATATTTAAAGGTTTTTGAATCAAATTTCGCCATCCTCATTTATTTGTTGAATCATTAGTGGATTTTTCTGGCAAAAACTGAGTTTTTTTCTTTTTACTAATTTTGCGCATTCCCACAATTCCTATGGCTGTTGTAGCAACTCCAAATAAAGTATTACCATTTAAGCTACTAAATAAATTTTTATATCATTTACTTTTGGATTTTGGTTCATTAGTTGTTTCTAGCAATCTATTAGTTATAGGATTCAAGTTTTTAATTTTACTTAGATTATTTTTATCTCGAAAATTAGAAGTTAATTTATTACCTCCAATTTTTGAAAGCCCATAATAAGCTGCACCAAGAGAAGCGCCTGCAACTTTAAGTGTAGAACTTGCAAGCCTTTGTTGGGAAGCAACCACAGCACCTTGCTTGAAATTTGAAGCTAGTTGTTGAGTAAAAGTAGAAATAGCTAGACCCCCGCCTGCCATAAATGCAAGTTTAATAAAAAATTTATAAATAAATTGATTAACTTTTGCCATTGAAAGATCTAAAGATTCCACTGTAGTAAAAGTTGCTGATACTCACATTAAAAATAAATTAAAACTTGTTTGATAAATTACAATAACCGATACTTGTCCTACAAAATTTAGCAATCATTTTTTCAAATTTCTACCATCATCTAAAATAGCATTAGTTGCTCAAGCTGGCATAGTTATAAAATTCATAAATAATTGTGCAGCTGAAATAAATCAAGAAACAAAACTTATTCCTAATGTATAACAAACAACAATTGCGCCAACACAAAGAGAAATTAACATCATAGTTCCTTCTCCATTATCTAGTTTGTTAAATTCATCTGCAGATAAAACTTGATAATTTTCTGCAATTTTACTTACTTGACTATCGCTAATTTTGTCAGTAGAAGACCTAACAAGTAAATATACTATACTTTTTCCATCATGAATGTATTGATTTAAAATCATCATAAACGCTTGTAAAATTGCAAGTAAAGCAAAAATTAAAATGGGAAATAAAAAACTAAAAGACAAACTGACAATAATACCTTTTGTCATTTGACTTATTTCCATACTCGAATTCCCATGTCGCAAAGTTAAAAATTTTACAAATCTAATGATCATGAAAATAAACCCAATTGCAACTGATGTAATTAAAAAAACTCAAAAAACAGTAGGTAATTTTTCAAAACTAAACTCATCACGACCAAAAATTACTCTAACAATAATGTTGATGCCTAATTGTTGAAAAACAAAGTTAAAAAATCCTATTATTGCTAACGGAATATAAACTAAAAGATATCAACCTAAACTAAAAAATGGATATGCTATTGCTTCATAAAGTGATTTAAGAATTCATCCAACCATTAATTAACTACTTTGACCAATAGCCGCACTTGCTGCCACACTAATAATTAACGTTGATAATCCTAAAACAACCAGAATAATGACAAATCCTATAGACGACCAAATAAGAGCTTTTTTTCATTTTTCACGTTTATCTGCATCGTGAGAAATTGATAGCATTGTAGCAAAGAAAATAACTGAAATAACCAAAATTCCAGCAACAATAGGCATTCCTATTGTTGTTAAATATTTAATTCAGCTTTGTAGTTGATTTGATAATTGACTTAAACCTTGTCCACCAGTTGGAATGCTTACTTGTGTACTTTGAAATAATGTTACAACTTTATTGAGCATTTTGATTATCCTCGCTAGATTTATTTAAATCACGAATTTCTGTAATTCAATGAGCTCCTTGGTCTATTAATTCTTTATTAGCAAGTGTTGAGTCTTCGTTTTCAGTATTTAAAAAACAATAAATTTCTTTTCCCATATTTAAAAAATGAGTGACTAAATTTTGTAAACCACCTCTTTTTTTAATTGAGTAAACTACTAAAATAGGAGAAAGTGCGGCCACTAAACGGTTGCGAGAAATTAATCTAGTCTTTGAAATATTAACTTTTGGAGGATATTCGGAAATAATTAAACAATTAGATTTATCAACAAACTGCTCTGCCATTCATGGATTTAACACGCCATTTGCAGAAACTACTATTACTGGTGACTCATTAATATTGTAATATTCAATAACTTTTTGTTCTACACCCTTATAACCATTAACTACTAGAGTATGTCTTTTAATAACTGCGTCTAAAGATTTATTAAAAAATTGTTGGATTTCAGTGTCATACTCTTCACCAGTCAATGTAATTTTAGGTGATAAATTTGTTAAAATATTTAAGTTTCCTTTATAAAAAATGACAAAAGGTGGTTGATTCAAATACTCAAATTGCTTTGGATATTCATTATCTAAAATACTAATATAATTAACATTTAAATCACTTAATATTTTTAATGTTTCATCAATATCTTTTTGCTCTACCTCCTCGTGTTGTTCTAATGCTTTTTTAATTTTGCTAAAGTTACCTTTATACTTAACAGCAAAATAAACTAAAATAGATTTCATATTTGTGCTCCTTACCTTATAATTTGTAAAAAAGGAGATAATTTGCTAAAAGTAAAAAAAAGGTAGACTTTTAAATCATTTTTATTACTTTTATTCACACAATGAGACAAAGTAAAAAATACTTAAATTCAATATTAGTTAAAAAAAATAAATATATTATTTTTTATCAAAAATTATGATTTTGAATTATTTTTTTAATTCTTAAGCCTGTTTTTATTTGAATTAAGGTAAATCAACCATTTCAAAAAAAACCTCAATTTATCACTAATAACGACTTAAAGGAAGTTGTTAAAGGCGCCTTGGTAAAAACTACTAATAAAAATTTTGGGGTTATCACAATTTCATATGCTTTTTATATTTTAACTTCATTTATTCCTATACTATCATTGATAGTTGTTATTTTATTTTTTGCAAGTAAGCTTATTCAAGATATAGAAATTAATGGAGAAAAAATAAAATTTTATAACTTTATTATTGATGAAATTCTTAATAAATTTATTCCAGGTATAAAACAATCTATTGATTTTTTAAATTTTTTAAACAATGATCAAATTTGAAAATCACTTGGATTTATTTTACTTCTCATTTCTTCATTTTTAATTGGATTAAACGGTTATGCTAGATTAATTAAATATTACTCATTAAGTTATGATCATAATGAACCAATTAATTTTTCAATTTTAAGAATTAAAAGTTTTTTTACTATTATAGGAATTGTTTTAGTTTCTAGTGTGGTTATTTATATAACTAGTTTGCCTATTTTTTATATAAAACTAATTCTTTCTTCTAAGTTGAATTGACTTTACAATGTTTTATTTTATGTAATTTGTTTTCCTTTTCTTTTAGCTTATTTTTTTATTGGTTCAACTTTTTTATTTAAATTTTTACCAAGTTTTAAATTAAAAAGAAAGTGAAACACTCCTGGTGTTTGAATTATGACAATTGCAAGTACTCAGTTTACATTTTTATTTAGTTTGTTAGTTTTAAATGGTTATATTAATTATGATAAATTTGGATCTGTTTCAACATTTTTATATTTATCAACTCTTTCAGTTTATATTTCTCAATTTTATCACTTTGCAATCACAACAAATTACGCTTACACTCAAAAGTTTTATAGAAAAACATTTAAAAGTAAGTGATATTCAAAAATTAGTAAAAATTATGCAAATACTCTATATTAAATTTAAAATATAAAAAAAATTAATATTTCAAAAATATTAATTTTTTTTATAAAACATAAATAAAGTAACTATTTAATTAATCCAAAAAGACCAACTACAATACCAGCCAAACTTGGAGCCACAACAGGCAACCACCCATAACTTAAAAAAGAACCGCCTATAAATTCTTTTGTTCTTTTTTGCATAAGTAGCTTTTCCATTGCAAAATAAATAATTCTAGGACCTAAATCACGAGCCGGATTAATTGCATAACCTGTTGATGATCCTAGTGACATCCCAATTGACATCACCAAAAATGTTACTGGTAATGGTCCTAAATTGACAAGTGTTTCATTTTTATTTTTTGAAAGTGCAAGAATTACTGAAAGTAAAACAGCAGTTCCAACAAACTCATATGAAAAATTAAAAAGTATTGTTTTCCCTTTATTTTCATAGGCTGGTGAAGTGCAATGTGCTGAACGAACTGATACTAAATCTGTTTCACTAATGTGTTTTCAATTAATAAAATTGAGAATAGTCTGTCCTGCCATTGCTCCTAAAATTTGCATTGGAATATAAGCTAAAATTTTGGCATCTTTATTTGAAATTGCAGAGTAAATAGAAACTGCGGGATTTAGGTGACCAAAACCATTTAAGGCTTGACTAATAATAATACCTACCAAAACAGCAAATCCCCAAGCCATTGCAACTACAACTCATTTTCCAGGTTGATTTGCAAACATTTTTGTGCCAGAAACACTATAAACAACACCATTTCCAAGCAAAATTAAAAATAGTGTTCCTAAAAATTCTGATAATAATTGTGAATCAAAAAGTCCCATATTTTCCTTTCTTTTCTTATTCTATATCTTTCGTTCAATTTAAGGTTTTTTGAACAGCTGTATTTCAACCTTTGAGTAAACGATTAATAGTTTGTTGATCAAATTCGGGTTCAAAAATTTTATCTGCTTTTGCCATTTGTTTAATTTGTTCAATAGATGACCAAAATCCAACAGCTAAACCTGCAAGATATGATACACCCAATGCTGTAGTTTCAATGTTAGCTGGCCTTTCAACTTTTAAATTTGAAATTGAGGATTGAAATTGCATCAAATAATTTGAATTAGAAGCCCCGCCATCCACTTTTAGCAAAATAATAGGTTTTTGAAGATCTTTTTCCATGGCTTTAATTAAATCATTTGATTGATAAGCTATTGAATCTAGTGTTGCTTTAATAATGTGTTCACGCTTTGTTCCACGTTCTAAACCAAAAATTGCCCCTCTAGAATATGAATCTCAATATGGTGCTCCTAGTCCCGTAAAAGAAGGTACTACATAAACTCTTTGATCGTCTTGAACAAGTGAGGTAAAAAAATCAGATTCAGCCGAATTGTATAAAATTCGAAGCGAATCACGAAGTCATTGAATTGCAGCACCTGCTATGAAAACCGAACCTTCAAGCGCATAAATTGTTGGTTGATTTTCAAGTTTTCAAGCTATTGTGGTCAATAATTTATTGCTACTTTTTACAGCAGTTGTACCTGTGTTAACAAGAGTAAAACAACCTGTTCCATAGGTATTTTTAACCATTCCAACTTCAGTGCAAAGTTGACCAAAAAGTGCAGATTGTTGGTCTCCAGCAATCCCTGTAATTGGTACTAAATCTTTGTCTTTGTTGGATCAGTGATGTGCTTCAACAAATCCAAAATGAGTTGACGAATCTTTAACTTCAGGCAATATTTCTCTAGGTATTTCTAGCAAATCAAGAATTTCTTGATCTCATTCTAATGTATGAATATTAAATAAAAGTGTTCTAGAAGCATTTGAAACATCTGTAGCATGTACTTTACCATCTGTTAGTTTTCACATTAATCAAGTATCAATTGTACCAGCTAGCAATTTACCTTCTTGTAGTTTGGTTTTTGCCTCTTCAATATTTTGTAAAATTCAACGAATTTTAGTTCCACTAAAATAAGGATTAATTATTAATCCTGTTTTATCAGTGAAAGTTTGAGCAAAACCTTTTGCAACTAGTTCATCACAATAATTACTAGTTCTTCTATCTTGCCAAACAATTGCATTATAAACTGGTAATCCTGTTTCTTTATCTCACAAAACTATAGTTTCACGTTGATTTGTGATTCCAAGTGCAACAATTTCTTTTGAACTAATTTTAGCTTTATTTGTTGCACTTTGCATAGTTGAAAGCTGTGTGTTTCAAATTTCAAGTGGATCATGTTCCACTCAACCTGATTTTGGAAAATACTGAGTAAATTCAGTTTGCGATATAGCTTTAATTTGACCTTGGTGATCAACAACTAATGTTCGACATGAAGTTGTACCTGAATCTAAAGTTACGATAAATTTGTTGTTCATATCTAAAATCCTTTATTAAATGTTTTGATTTACAAACTTATTAAGGCTAATAGTGTATAATTTTACACTAATATGAAGAAAAAAAAATGAGTTGTTGCATCAACATTAGCTATAACTACTGTTGCAATAATTTCTTGTGAAACTCCCAATAAAATTTCAAAAGATTTAAACCCTCAATTACCACCATCGTCTCAACCAGTCCTTAGACCTAGAGAACCTGAAGGACCAAAACCAACAACTCCAAAAGAATCTTCACCAGTAACACCTTCTACAACACCAAAAACTGAGGAACCAAAAAAAGTAGGTTCTATAAAAACACAACCTTCAAACGAGGGGTCTAGTTTAGATAAATCCAAAACTAAAGAAACAAACAACTCTTCAAACAAGCCCAACACAAATCTTAAACCAACAACACCTTCTGATAAAAATGAAGAACCAAAAATTGAAGGAACTTTTCCAAATCCTATAGAAGATAAGGTTGATTCTGAAAAAACACTACCACAAGTTCTTGCACCAAAGCAGGTTAATAAAGAATTTGATGAAAAATTGAAAGAAGCTATAAATTCAATTCCTAATACATTGACAATAGCACAAGATAAGGTTAAGCAATTTCAAAATACCAAAACCATTTTGCACAAATTTAAATATGATTACCCATCTAGTTATAGTTATGAAACTTTTGTCGAACCTTTATTTAATGTTTTAGATAAAGATTATAAAATTAGTTTTGATTTTTCGCAAGCGACAAGCGACAATAGTGAAATCCAAAATGTTGGTCTTAAACTATCTGATTCAAAAAGTGGTAATTCACAAAGTAAAATTGTTAGTTTATCTATGCCCAGAGAAGATGTTTCAACATCCAGTTTTTACATTGAACAAAAAGAACTACCTCCAGTTTTTAAGCAAATCTTCCCTTCTTTTTTAGCATTTGCATTGGTAAATAGCAATACAACTGTTGAAGATTCATTTTTTTCAACTCCTGAAAAAGTAATTGATAATTTAGGGTTTGGTGTTGGATTAATTAATTCATTTTTAGAAATAAAAAGTAAAAATAATCAATATTACAAGATTAAAACAATAAAAGCAACTCCAAATGATGATGAGGGAAGTTTAAGTATAACTGTAAAAGCTGAAAATCAAGATGACAACTATCAAGAAACTATAAAAGATTCAAAAGAATACACATTTGTATTTAATAATCTAGCTAAAAATAGTGACGAGTTAGTAAAACTTCAAGTTGATAATATCCAACTAAGAAGTGACATTATAAATGATTCTAAGTTGAAAACTAAAATAGAAACTAATTTACAAAGTGTTTTAACTAAGCACAAACTAATACAGCTCATAAAAAAACATTTACAAATTTTCATTAACCCTAAACAGCAAATAACGAATTATAAAGAAGTTTTATTAAATGTTCAAAAAATTTTAAAACAAAAAAATCACATATTATTTCCTCAAATTATTTTTTTTAACTCGTTAGTAGAAAATAATGCTGATAATAATATTCAATTTTCACTTACTAACAAAACACTTTCATATACTTGAAATTTAACATACTCATATTTAGATTTTCATCAATACATTAGTGATAATGATTCGTTATTTTCTGGTGAAAGTAAAACTACAACACTAACTGGAGCAATTGAGCTTAATTAAATAATTCTATATGAAATTTAAACTATGATTCATTGTCCCTTTTTATTTATCAATTATTAGTTGTGCTCAAAATAATCCAAAAATTGAAAATAAACAAGATTTTCAACCAAATTTTCATAAAATAAAAGGGAAAACTTGAACTTTGCAAGACTATGCAAACTCCATTCCCAATAATTTAGATTTACCTTATTACTTAAATAACAAATTAACCAAAGATATTTTGAATGAGTTTAAACAAATTTTAATTTTTAATCAACCTTTAAATTTTGTTGAATTCCCTTATCCTATACCCCTTAATTTTATTTTAAATTTCAATTTTAAAAAAGCATTTGCAAAAAATAATAAAATTAAAAATGTAACATTAAATATTATTGATAAAACAAATAAACAGTACAAGATATCAAAAATAGTCAACATAAAAGCAAATAACATAAATGAATTTAATGTAAAACCAAAAATTTTAAATAATTATTTGTTATTTTATCCTTCTTTTATTGCATATAATCTAAAGTATTTAAATATTAATGATTTTTTTGAACTTCCAAACTTAAAGAAAGATAAAAACATTATCTTTAAAATAACAAATTCATTTGCAAATGATTACAATGGAACATTAAAATTAGAAGTTCAAATTTTAAATCAAAATAAAATTTTAAATTCTAAACAATTTTTATTTTCTGGGTTTCAAAAAATTAGTAAGCAAATACCTTTTGAAATAGATATTGATACTAAAAAATTATTAACAGAATTGCCTTTAATGAATTTAACAACCATTGACAATAACTATAAAAATAAAATTTTTAATTTTATAAAAAATAACTTAATTTTAAAACCCAAAAATGCTGAAAGTATTTTTGCAAAGAACACGAATTTGTCTATAAAAATAAAGGATTTAGACATTTTAGTCTCAGATTTATTATCTAAAAATAAAAATTATTTTTTGTTAAATAATTTGATATTTTTAGATTTAAAAAATTTAAATAATGAATTATTCTTTGATGCAAGAATAATTGGTAATGAATTAGAGATTACTTACAATATTTTTTATGCTTTGGCTAATCCATACACAAGTTTTAAGGATTTATTAAATACATCTTTTATTGGAGTATTCAATAATTTTGAAATTAAAAAAACAATTCCACTTAAAAATAATTAAAAAACAGCATAAATTTGTTAAAATAATATGTTAAGTAAACAGGGGTGCCTTTATATTGGGCTGAGAAATACTCTTAAAAGTTGAACTAGTTAGTACTAGCGTAACGAGTTTATTTTTTATATGTTCCTTTGTTTACATACATCAAGATTTTAAGGATTGTATGAAAACAAAATTTTATTTAAAAATTAAAAAACAAGTGCACAAAATTTTAATTTGTAGTACATTTTTTTCTTTTTTCACATTAATGAGTTGTTCAACAAACAACACATCTAACTCATTTGCTTGAGACACTAAAGTAAATATTGGAGCAGATTCATCTTGAACTCGTTCTAAAGATCCTTCGGATAGCAGGATTTCTACTTTTTTATCTAATCTTACTAATGAATTTAATAAACTAAAAAATCAAAATCCACAAACTAAAAATTTAGCGAAGGTGACTTTTGAATTTCAAGATATTAGTGATAGTAAAAGTGCAATTACACAATTGTTAGTTGCTGATAATTCTGACAAGTCCATTGATTTTGCTTTTGCAAATGCAACATCAACAATTGAAATTGATAAAAACAATCAATTACAAAACGCTTTGCAAACTACAACATGAGCTTTTGCAAATGACTTAGAACCACAAACTTACTCAAATGGATCTGACAATGATTATTTAGTCAAACAAGCACAGGAATTATCTAAGTTATTTAATCAAACACCTTTTAATGAATGACAAAATAAACAAAAGGGACCACAAGAATGAGATGGAGTTGCATATAGATTTTTGTATGACAAAAATAAAAGGCAAGTACCTTTTTATAGAGGAATGATTATGATTTCAGGCAATTCTGAAACTTTAAAAAATATTAAAAAATATTGAGATAATAAAGATTTTGAACAATGAGAAAAATTTGGAATTATTCATGGGGAAGAGTCTTCTGGTGGAAGATGAAAATTGGAAGCTAATTTAATTGAGCAGCATTTCGCTAATTACTTTAAAAATAAAGGTAAAACTTTGAGTGAAGAAAAAGTAAAAAAACCACAATATTTTTTTCAAGAATCACCTCAATCAACTTCAATAGGACAAAACCAAAATTTTAGAATTGCTTTTGATGATGAAGCAAGTTTTGCTTGAACACCAAATAAAGGAGATGGTTTGCGATTTACGCCTAAAAATCCTGAAGAAAAAATTGAAATTTTAACTTTAACAAACCCTTTACCTTATGATATTGGTAGTTTTCGCAATGATTTTAATAAAATTCAAAAATATTTAATATCTCAAGCTTTAATTAATTTATCTTTAAATCATAGAGACACTTTTGGTGAAAGTGTTGGATATAATGGTTATCAAAGAATTTCTGATTCATCTATATTTCGCAATATGTTTAAAAATTCACTAGAAAGAAATTAATGAATTTTATAGAGTTTAAAAACCTAACTATTGGTTACCTTGGTTCTAAAAAAACTGTGTTAAATAATATAACTTTTTCCGCTTCTAATTCCAAACCAATTTTTGTCATTGGCGCAAGTGGGCAAGGAAAAACTTCCTTTTTTTTATCTATTTTGCAAAATATGGATGTTAAAAATGGACATATTCTTTTTAATAAACAAAATATTACTAGCTTAGATAATAAAAATAAAAAAAAATTTACAAAAAAAATAGGGTTTTTATCACAATCGGGCAATTCTATTGAATTTCAAAATGTTTACACTAATATTGTTAAACATTTACCAAAGTTTAGGAATTGATTTTACAACTTATTTAATATTGCTACTCAAAGTCAGAAACAACAAATTTATAACATCCTACAACAATTGGGATTAGAACAAAAAATTTTTACTATTTACAAAAATTTATCAGGAGGACAACAACAAAGAGTAGAAATTGCAAAACTAATGCTTACAAAGCCATCAATTATTTTGGCAGATGAGCCAACAAAGGGTTTGGATCAACTAACTTCACAAAAAATTTTTGATTTAATTTTAGAGTTGGCAAAACAGAGTGAATCTATAGTGTTTATTGCATCTCACAATGCTGACATTATAAAAAAATATGATGGTTATTTTTTAGTTATTAATAATAAAAAGGCGACTTTATTTAATTCTTTTGATGAAATAATTCCGGAACTAAAAGAAACATTTTTAATTTAAGATGAATGCTAATGTTACTATTTTTTTAAAATCAAATAAAATAAAAAAAATAATTTTATTTTCAATTATTTTAACAATAATAATTACGTCTTTTTATACAGTTTTTTCACCTATCAATACAAAAGGTTGATTTTTAACTTTTACAAATATTTCAGATTTTTTTATTTTTAGCAACAAACATCCTAGTTATCCAAATTTTTCACTTTGAAGCTTTAGTTTTAGTTTGTTGTGGATTACAATAAAATATACAGTTTTAGGCACATTGCTTGGATCTTTTTTTGCTTTTTGAACTTCACTATTTTCATCTGATTTTACAACAAATAAATATTGTAAAAAAATTATTAATTTTTTAATAATATTTATTAAATCCTTTCCAATACCCTTTATTTTACTAGCTATTAGCGATATTTTTAGTAAACAACTAGCAGCTGTTTTGATAATTTTTTGATTTACTTGAATTTGACTTCATAGATATTTTTTATCTTTTTTAAATAGTGTGAATTGATATAATTACCACCTTCAAAATCAAATTGGTAAAAATAAATTTATTAATTTTAAAAATTTAATTTTACCAATAATTAGTAACAAATTTTTGGGTTTATTTTTTTATTCTTTAGAATCTAATATACGATGAACTACTATAATTTCAGCAGCTGGAGTTATAGGTATTGGAAAACTAATAATCGATGCCCAAGACCCAACAATAGGATGATCTGTAATTGGTATTCCCTTGACAGTTTTAATTTTTTCAATAATTGTTTTAGAATTAATTGTAATTTTTTTAAACAAACTCACTGTTAATAAAAAAAATATAAATTTAAATCAAAAAAATAATTTTGTTTTATTTTGAAAATTAAACTATGATAAATTTGCTAAATTATTTATATGAATAATAATATTAATAATTGCAATTTGATCAATTATTAGCATTCCAATCTGAAGTGCAAATACCTCAAAAATTAAATTTTTCTTAAAAAATATTTTTAACATAAATTGGTTTTTATTTCGTCAAAATCCTGACTACAATCCTATTTTTATGATTTGGTCATTAACTGGACAAATGGTTGTTGCATTATCTATTTTGTTTATTTTTACTATTTTTAACGTTTTAATTTCTAATGAAAAATTAAACAAACCTTATCAATGAATTCCTAGCAAAATTATTTTGATAATTTTGAGAATAATCCCATCAACAATATTCTTTTTCATATTACTTCCTTTATCATACACCCCTCCTTTGTTGCTAACTGCAATTCTTATTGGTTTTAAAGATTCTCTAGAATTGACTAAAAAAATTAACGAAACATTAAACTCAATTGATTGACGAAAATATGAATTACTTAAATTACAAGGTTGATCTAAATTTAAATTAATTAAAGACTTTGTATTTCCATCTATTTGACCTGAATATAAAAATTATTTATTTGTTTATTCCACTAATATTGTTCATAGTTTAATTTTATTTGGCTATTTTAGTGGTTCAGAATTGGGACAAAAAATTAGTGTATTATCTTCTAATTTTTTGACAAATTCTATCAACAGTTTTTTCACTTATGCTTGAGTTGGTTGGTTTGTAATTTTTACATTAGAAATTTTGGTGCTAGCTAGCCAAAGTAAATGGTGAAAAAAGTTTAAAAAGAAATTTATAAAATGAAAAATTGTAAAAATGGTTTTATAATTTAATTATGGCAATCGCAATTATCGCAGAATATAATCCATTTCATAATGGACACATTTATCAATTAAATTATGTAAAACAAAATTTCCCAAATGATGAAATTATTATAATTTTGACAGGAAATTATACACAAAGAGGAGAAATAGCTGTTGCGGATTTTAAAACTCGCAAAGAATTTGCACTAAAATATGGAGCTTCTAAAGTTATTGAGCTTCCTTTTAAATTTGCAACTCAAGCAGCTCATATTTTTGCGGAAGGGGCAATTAGATTAATTTATGAAAATAAAATAAATAAATTAATTTTTGGTTCGGAATCTGATAATATTGACAATTTATATTTTTTAGCAAATTTAATTAAAAACAATGAAGATAATTACAATAAATTGATTAAAAGTTTTTTAAAACAGGGTTGTTCATTTCCAAATGCAGCTGCTAGTGCTTTAGAATCATTATCAGGGCAAAAAATTACTTTGCCTAATGATATTTTAGGTTTTGAATATGTGAAACAAATAGTTTTTAACAATTATCCTATTCAGGCATTTTGTTTGAAAAGAACTGTTGATTTTCATAGTGAAAATGCTACTGATAATTTTGCTTCTGCATCATTATTGCGTAAAATGATAACTAATGGACAAGATATTAGTCAATTTTCACCTATGAAATTTAATAAAAAACCTTTTGAATTACAAGACTTATATCCTGTTTTTCAAAAGGTTGTAAATGAAACATCGGCTGAAAAGTTAAAACAAATCAAAATGATTTCAGAAGGTATGGAAAATCTTTTCAAAAAGCATATTGATGCTAATACTTTGGCTGAATTCATTAATCGCACTAATTCGAAAAGATACACAACTAGTCGAATTAAACGAGCAGTTTTATATGTAACATTAGAAGTTTATGACTTTGATAATGAGGATTTTAAAATCCGTCAACAGAAATACCTTGAAAAAATACAATAATTCCATAAATCGTTAGTGCAACAAAGGTTAAACCAACAAACACAACCAATCCCATGAAAAAATATTGAACAAAAAGTCCTAATTTTGTATTATTTTTTTTGTTAAAAAATTTAGTTAAACTCATATTATCCCTTAACTGTTGACCCTTGTCTTGAAATAGCATTCAAAATACGGCGACGAAAACCAAAGTAAATGATAAACATAGGTAGAATCGCTAAAATAGCACCAGCCATTCTAACATTTTTGAAAAACCCTAGTTGTTCATCTCCTGCATCATCAGTTCCAACATTTAATAATCAAACATTAAGAACCTGAATGTCTTTATTTCCTGTCAAAATAAGTAGTGGTCATAAAGTTGAATTTCAAGCAGCAAATGCTGTTAAAATTCCAACAGTTCAAATAGTTGGGGTTACCATTGGGATAGCAACTTTAAAAAACATACGCACTTGTGAACATCCATCCATCATCGCAGCTTCTTTAATTCGATCTGGAATAGCTTCAAAAGCATTTCTAAACATAAACCCTGAAAATACAGAAGCCACAAAAGGTGAAGTTAAAGCTAAAAATGACTGCGGCCCAGTTGTTCATTGTAAAATAACCATAACCCTATATTGTCCAAGCAATAGTGCTGTTTCAGGTAAAACTAAAATTGATAAAAAAATTACTCATGAAAGTTTTTTAAATCTTCATTTTTTAAGTGAAAATGCATAACCAAAAGTCATGGAAAAAAACACTTTAGAAATTACAGAAACTAATGTAATTAGTGCTGTTCAACCTAAAGCACTTAAATAACCTTGGTTTAAGGCTCTAACAAAATTATTAAAATTAAAGTGATCCGGTCAATAAACAGGCAGTCTTGTATCTTCAATTTGTTTGTCAGATGCAAAAGCATACACTATCATGAAATAAAAAGGAAAAATAATAAATAGTCCAAAAATAAATAAAACAATAAATTTGATAATTAAACTAGATATTGTTCCTCACAAACTTACATCTCGTACTTGTGATGTCATTGATTCAACAATACGTTTAGCGCGTTGATTGCTAATGAATTGTTGAATTTTTAATTTTACGGTAAACATTTTTTTCTCCAATTCTGTTAACTAATTGAACAGTTAAGTTTAGCCCTTGCTTAACAGTGACAGATAAGGCCACCCCAAAAATAAATAAAAATAATGTTGCAGCTCCTGCTAAACCAAATTGACTTGATTGTACAAATGAATAAATATATAACAATAAAGTATTTCCACCATTAGCAAAAGCATCTGTTGGATTTCTAAAAATTCCGATAGGAAAAACTTTAATTCCGGCAATAATTCCAATAGTAATTAAAAAATTAATTGTTTTTGAAACAGATGGTAAAGTAATTTTGAAAAATTGTTTTAGCCGTGAAGCTCCATCAATTGAAGCAGCTTTATAAAGTGTAGGATTAACTGAAACCATCGCAGTGGTTAAAATTAAAATTTCAAAAGCTAAATTTCTTCATACTCCTGAAGTTAGAATAACAAATAAAGCTTTAAAACTATTACGATCAGCACTTTCTAATCAACGTGTTTCCAAACCTGTAATTGAATTAATAAATCCAGAACGTGATGAGTCAAAAATAAACGCAAAAGCGATTGAAACTGCAATTCCTGATGTAACATATGGTAAAAAAAACACTGTTTGTCAAAATCCACGAGCATACTTACGATGCAAGGAAGCCAATGTTGATGCAACAATTAAACTTATCATTAAGGTTATTGGCAAGGCTACCACAGAATAAATTACAGAATTTCTAATTGCAATAACAAAATTTGGGTCATTTCAAATATCTAGAAAATTGCCAAACCCAAAACTAATATCTGAAGCTTTATTTGGATTATTTGAAACACTAAAAGATTTAGTTAAAGAATAAATAAAGGGTAAAAATGTAAATAGAAAAATTACTAAAACAGAAGGTAATAAAAGTAAAAATGGCTTTCAAAATGGATTAGATTTATCTAAAATACCCAGTTCTGTTCATTGTTTACGAACACGGTGTTTATAAATTAAATTGTTTAAATAATTTAAGAAGACCATTCTACACGCTCTCTAGTTTCAATGTCAAAAAAATGAACTTTTTCAGGACGGAAATAAAAATTAACTTTTTCACCAATTTCATAAAATTGTTTTTCTTTTAAAAATATAGTAATTTGACCTAGTTCTTCAACCTCAACTTTAGCTAAAATATCTTTTCCAAGATGCTCTAAAGTTGCAATTGTACCTACAAAATTACCACTAGCCATTTCACGAATATGTTCCGCTCTTATTCCAACACGAATTTGATTTTTGTCATAATTTTTGAAATTTTCAATTACTACTTTTCCTTTTACACTAATTTGATTAGTTTTCAAATTATAATCGGCATTAAAAATGTTCATTTCTGGCATTCCTAAAAAACTAGCAACAAACTCATTTTTAGGTGTGTTGTAAAGTTCCATTGGAGTTCCGATTTGTTGTACATAACCTGTTGACATACAGATAATTCGGTCTGAAATTGACATAGCCTCTTCTTGGTCATGGGTAACAAAGACTGTAGTAATCCCAATTTCAGTTTGAATTTTACGAATTCATTGACGAGTTTGAATTCTTAATTTAGCATCCAAGTTGGATAATGGTTCATCCATTAATAAAATATCTGGATGACGAACAATCCCACGAGCAATAGCAACACGCTGCTGTTGTCCACCAGAAAGTTTGGTTGGTTTTTTAGCTAAATTTTTAGTGATTTCAACTTTTTCAGCTGTTCTTAAAACTTCACGATCAATAGCTTCACGAACTGTGATATTATCTGCTTTAAAATTTTCATATTCTTTTAATTCTTCAAAACTCAATTTACTTAAATCAAGTGAATATTTATTAATAAGTTGTTTTTCAAAATTAACAAAAATTGAAAAAGTTTTTTTTCTAAATTGATTAATTTGTTTTTTAAGTTTT
The DNA here is from genome assembly GCF_056854695.1 of Mesomycoplasma sp. Lineage (NCBI taxonomy): Bacteria > Bacillati > Mycoplasmatota > Mycoplasmoidales > Metamycoplasmataceae > Mesomycoplasma > Mesomycoplasma sp. The sequence goes on along the minus strand of NZ_JBXGGF010000001.1, from coordinate 102,298 downwards.
TGTAACTCAGTTTTTGTGCGTACAATTTTGGTTGCGCTTGCTTCATAATCCTGACTTATTTCTACAGGAATATTTCTATTGATAGCTCTTTTTTCGGCTTTCCATTGTGCTTTTAATGATTTGTATTCCTCACGAGTTTTAATATTTATTTTCTTAACATCTTCTTTGTATTTAGCGCGAGCATTAAAGAAATTATTAAGATTTTCTAAGTATTTTTTCTCAGTTAAAGAAATGTTTTTTTTCTTTTCTACTTCTAACTCTTCAATTTTATTTTTACTTGAAGCAATAGTTTTATTTAATTCATATACTTGAACATGTTTTTTGTCAAAATCTAAATTTCCATTTGGTTTTTTTAAAGCCATTATTGCTTTTTCATAAGATCTCAAAATCTCTTCTTCTTGTTCACCAATTTCCTTATCAAAACGATTATTTCAAGAAAAAACAATTTTTTTAAATAATCTTTTAAAAAATGTAGGAACTAATTTCTGCGTTTTTAAAATATCAAAAGTTATTTTTTTAATTTCAGCATGTTTATGTGCTTTTACTAAAACTAAATCTGTTTTTAATTGATTTAATTTTGCATATATAGCGCTTTTACTTGCATTATATTGCATTTCCAATTGTTTATAAACATCTAAGTAATTATATAAATTAGTTTTATATTCTTTAATCGCTTCTTCAGATGCGCCATTTTTTGCAAATACAATTGAATTAGCATTAACACGTGCTAAAAGTGATTTTTCAAATACTTTTTGTTTTCATTTTGGATCGTTAGTTAAAGGAAAAGCTATATTATCATACACATTTAAGTGTGGATAAAGAGCATAATTTTGAAATACAAGCCCTAATTTTCTTTGTTGTGGAGTGTATTTTGTAACCTCTTGACCATTAAATAAAATACGGCCAGAAGTTGGTGTTAATAATCCTGCAATAGCATTTAAAATAGTTGTTTTACCAGAACCTGATGGACCTAGCAAAGTAACTAACTCGCCTTTATAAACAGTTATATTTGCAGTGTCAACTGCAAGTGTTTCACCAAAATCAATTGTAAGATCTTTAATTTCAATAGCTGGGATTTTAGATTTTAGTTGAAAACGTTGATCAGCAGCAATTTTTAAACTTTTTATTTCATTTAAAAATTGTTGTTCTTGTTGGAGTTTATTTGGATTTTTTGAATTCATTTTATTGTTCTTCTTTATGTTTATTTAAAGCAAATGTGTAGGAATCTACAACATTCTCGTTTTCATTATCATCGAGTTTTAGGAATTGAGAAATTGCTGAACCACCTCTAGTTTGATAAATGCTTTCAACAACAGTTAAAATTGATTTAAAATGTGAACCTTTTAGTTCTGCAAACATTCCATATTTTTTGTTAATAGCTTGTTCTAAACTAGCTGATTGCTTAATTGATGTATAAAAAGCTTCACTTGTATCTATATTGACATTGGCCAAGTCGCTAATAATTGGAAGTGCTAAACCTGCTTTGATGATTTCAATATTGTAATTTTTGTAAAAACCATCATGACCAAAATAAATATTTCCCACTTTTCTATTATAAGAACTTTTTGGTGATTTGCCTGAAAAGACAAAATAAACTGTTGAACCTACAGGGATTAATTTTTTTGCAAATTCTTTTGCTTCCTCAGCGTATTTGTATTCTAATCCAGTAGTTGGTTTTCGTTTACCAGTATCTTTGTCAACAAAAGTAGTTTCAGCTGTATCGATAGTTTCGAAGCGGACATTAATTATCTCTGGAAACTGTGGTTCTTTTTCTTGAATAGTTTTATATTTTTGAGTTTTTGTATCAAATTCAAGTTTGCCCGTTGTTTGAACTTTAGCAGTATCGCCGTCAGTTCAACTAATTAGTTTGGCTTCAAATACACTAAAATAATTTAAATTTGGTAATTTTTCATCTTTGTATATTTGTCTATCTGTATCAGTTCAAACATAATTAGTGTCAAAAAATTTTTGAACTTCTTTGTAATAATTGCTATTTGTATTTTGAATATCTGCGAAAGGACTATCTTGAAAACTTTCAACTTGATAATATTTTTGCGCACTATCATATTTGTGATTATTTAAACCACAAGATGCTAGTGTAACAATGGGTGTTAAAGTTGCAGAAATTAAGAGTAATTTTTTTCAAAAAAACATGATTATTTCTATTTAAAAATTATTTAAATTTTGGACCTAAGTTTACTTGTAACTCTTCTAGGAATTGATCAAAATTAAGTCGATCACCTACTTGAGCTTTGCTCAAAACAGCAGACATTGTAGTTCCTAATTTATCTCTAAATGAAGCAGATTGAGCATCTGCGGTATCGTAAATTAGTTGATATTTATTATTTGCATTATCATTTAACAAGAATTTGTTAAATTCTGTTCATGTAATACGTTTCCCTGCATTAGAATCTGTTGAAAAAGATGTATTTTCAAAAGTTGGTTTATAAGGAGCGATATATGAAGTTTGTTGAACTCAATATTCAATTGGAGTTATTTCTTCAACTCCAGAATCTCCTTTAGGAAATCTTACTTTAGTATTTAATAATCAATTTAAAAATAAACGAACAGCCTCATCTTCTTTTTTGTTTGCGTGAATTGCGATTAAATCTGCACCTTGAGAAACAATTGAGTGTTTTTCGCTATTTTTATTAAATTTTTCTGGTCCTGGAAGTGTTTGTGTTTCATCTTCATTTAATTTACTATTAGTGTCTTGATTTTCATAAGATGATACATTTTTCAAAATAAATGGGAAATATTTAAAATTTTCTGGAAATTTTAGAGTTTCTGTGCTCTTAACATCTAAATCTGTTGGAATACTTTTTGCTGTAAAATATATAAAAGTTTTGTCTCCAATGTTTTCAATTATTTTATCAAGATCTTTTTTAGTTTCTTCATAAATATTAATTGTTTTATTATTTCCTAATAAACTAGGTAGGGTATATCTACCTTGTGTACCAGTTCCAAAATGTGTGCGTTTATTAATTAGAGCTGCAAATTGAGGATTTATGTTTACAGTAGTCTTGTTTGCACCGGTTGAATCTTGATATTGAACTACAAATTGTGTTTTATTTTTAGGAAAATAGTTATATTTATAACCTGCAGAAGATCCAAGCGAAAAAGCTTCTTGGTGATTTTTTAAGTATAAAGAATTATATTCACCTGCTGATGCAATATAAACTGATTTATTATTAATCCCATTATCTAAAACATCATAAGCTGCTTTGAAAGCTTGATAACGCGGTGATGATGTATCCTTTCAATAAGAATTATAATCAACCCTATTGTTTTTTGTATTTAAAACAGCAATACCTTTAGACCTATCGCCATTGTTATATCCTGTTACCATTGAAAAGAAACTAGTTGCAGCATTATCAATACCAAACGCACCTCTTGCTTTTGTTAAATCATTTCCTTGTGTAACTGAGTTAGGGAATGTTTTAACAATTCTATCTGCTAAATCTATAGTATCAGTGTAATTTTCAAAAACTTTACTACTAAATTGGTATCCAGCAAGCCCACCATTAGCAACAGGAATGGATTTATAATCCTTTCAGATTTTTTCAACCTCAGCCAAATCAGCTGCGTGTTGCCCACCAGCTTTAATTTGTGAAATTTCTTCAAACAATTTATCATTTGGCGCAATAGTAGCCTGTGTGTTTGGATCGCTCATCGCTTTGTCCACTATGTATGCTAAAACCATTTTATCAATAGATAAAATTTGAGAAGATTTTGCAAAAGGTAAAGAGTAAATACCTTTTGAATCCAATAAAGGAATTTCACTGTTGTAGTCTAAAAAGGCAGAAACACCATCTTGTTTTAGTGTGTTGTAAAGTTGTTGTTCAGCTTCCGAACCAGATGGTTTTGAGCTTTTAAAGTCATGAATTATTGGTAAAGCCATGTTTGTACTATTAACTATCGCTAGTAAAGATGGGTAATTAGTAACAATGTTTGGGATTTTCTTTTTGTCTTTAGTTTTTAAAAAGGTTTGAATACTTTGAGTTGCTCCACCATAACCATTGGCAAAAGCTTGTAGTTCCATTGGTAAAAATCCTGGTAAATTTTTAGCTTGTTCATTTCATTGCTTAACAATTTCAGCTAAAGTTTTAGCTTCAGTATTGCTGGATGAAAAACTGTGACCAAAAATTATTTTATTGTCATGATCTATGTCAAAAGCAAAATGTTTGTTATTAAATTGGTTGCTTTCAAATGTCCCACAAGATACTAAAAGTGTAGATAATCCCACAATAGAAGTTGTTGACAATAAAAGTTTTGATTTTTTTCATTTAAATATATTCATAGAGTTCCTTTGTTAAATTAATTATTTTATAATACCTTTTGATAAAGCTTTTAATTCTGATAAAAATGTATCAAAGTTGATTTTAGAAGTGTCATTATTACTTTTTAATTTATTACCAATTGAACCTAAAGCTCCCTTTACCGCTTCGCGGAATGATTGAGAAGTTGCATCTCCTGGTTCACTAAATACAGCATATTCATCATTATGAGAAACAACTGTTTTAAAAGTGTTAAACAACAATTTAAACATTGGATTATGTGGAAACTTATTATTTGTTTCATAATCAGAAGTTAAATTACTTTTAGTTGGGTTTAAATAGTTAGAAATAAAAGCAAAAAAATCATTTGCAGTTCCAGAAAAAGTTTGAGTTTTTTTTGATTTATCTGGATATTCAAAAGAGGTGGATTCAGAAATAAATCAATCTAAAAATTTAGCGGTGGCTAAATCTTCTTCAGAGTTAGAATGCATTCCCATAATTGAAGGACCTTGACTTGTGATACTTTTTTTAGTTTCACTATTAAGGGTTTTTGTAGGCTCTGGCAACAATAATAATTCATCTTTATTCATTGTTGTATTAGATTCTGTGGATTCGTATTTGTTATTATAATTTGTTGTTGACATTAAAGCAAAAAGCAATAAATGTTTTTTCTGTAAAGTAGAAGATTCAAAACGATCAATATTTTTTGGTGCATTTTGCTCATAAAGAACAGCATCATTTTTTTGTAATTTTTCAAATAAATCAAAAGCCACTTTACCGTTATTATAAGCTGGTGTTCCTGGTTGTTTAACACGGTAATTAAAACTTTGAACTTTAGGTCCAAAATCAACTATATAATTATTTCAATCACCATTAGCAACTTGAAAACTTGAGATAAACCAATGACTAGAACTATCATTAAAACCAATTAATCAACGACCTTTAGCAGTAATTCCATCTTCATTGTTAGTAAATGGGAAGGATTTTTTAATTCTTATAACTAAATCAAAAAGATCATTATAGTTTTCAAGTTTTTCTTTACTAAATTCATAACCTGCTAACCCACCTTGAGACACAGGTATTTCCTTATAACTTCCTCAAGCTTGTTTAATGAATTCCTGATCTGTTCTTTTAAGATCGTGGAAAAAACTTGCATCTTCAGGTTTAATTGTTGCATGCACAGACCCCTGAGTAGTGGCTTGATCTACAAAATAAGCTAATAATGGAGAATCAATTCCTAAAGTTTTACCCGATTTAAGAGCTGGAATTAAATAAACACCGTTAGGGTCTATACCGCTCATAAGATTCCCTGCTTTTAAAAACGCAGGTTCATAGATATCTTGAATTTTATTTTTTAGTTCAGAATTATTATTTCAGTTCAATAGCATATCATGACTATTTAATGTAGCAGCAAGACCTGGATAGTTGAAAGCTAAATTTAATCCCTTTTGTGCATTTTTAGTATTAATATCTGTTGAAATTTGTGAAGCCATTCCATCATAATAACCTGTATAAGAAACGATTTCCATTGGTAAAAACTCTTTGTTGCTTTTATCTTTAACATTAGGTAAATTATTTCATTTGTTAATGATTATTTGCAATGCTTGTTCTCGAGGGTCTCCCTTTTTCCATGGAACACCAAATTTTAATTTACCATCATTTGGCTGATCAAAGCCGAAATGTGTTGAAGTATTATTTTTAATTGTTGTTTGATTTTGTAAATTTGTTTTGTTTTCAACATCTTTAATTTTAATAGGTCCGCAAGAAGCAAGTGCAACCATAGAAACTAATGGCAAAGACACGATACCTACTTTGAATAATTTATTTTTAAATTTAAACATTTTTTGAATCCTCTTTTGAATTTGATTAATTTTTTTAGCTAAGCTTAAATGATTTTTTTATATATAAATTTATTTATATAACAATAATAATTAATAGTCATAAAGCAAAGCTAAAAAATAACTAAAAACAAAAGTAAATACAGAAAACTTTCTTTTTATTCAATTGGAATGGAAAATTATAAGTGCTTGGCGAGTCAAAAAGCAAGGCAATGAAAAACTAAAATTATTTTTTGTAATTGTGCTAATCTCAAAAGTTTTCATTTGATTATAACCAAACCCTATATAAATTTAGTTTCATGGCAATAAAAAACATAAGAAAACTCTTTTTTCTAGAAGGATGAACAAACATTTTTCTTATGTTAAACGTATGCATATTTTTCAAAAACTTAAATTAATGTAGATATTATAGCAAAAATAATTAAAAATAAATATTTTTTTGTTTATTGACAATAAAATATTTTTTTCTGAAAATCACTAAAAAAAGCAACATTGTTTGTTAACTTATTTTTTTTCATTTTTAATTAAACAAAGTTCTATATAATATGATAAACTAAAGACACAATAGCTTAGAAAATTAAATTGATATTTTAATCAAAATTTCTAATTTATTATTTGCAAAAATATTATGAATTTATAAAATTCTTAATATTTTTCAATACTTTTAAACTAAAAAAACCGGAGTTCTCAATATGGAAAATCACAAGATAAAACAGAAAAACGCTTATTACAATGAATCTATTTCACCATTAACCTATGCTCTCAATGGTTTAAAAGGTAAAATGAGAGCAACAAACTGGAATGTTATCAATGATCCAAAAGATCTTGAAGTGTGGACAAGAGTTATTCAAAATTTTTGAGTTCCTGAAAAAATTCCAGTTTCAAACGATTTAGAAACTTGAAGAACACTTAGTCCGACTTGAAAAAGATTAATTACTAGAACTTTTACTGGTTTAACTTTACTCGACACAATTCAGGCTACAGTTGGTGATACAGCTCAAATCGCCCACTCATTAACTGATCATGAACAAATTATTTATACTAATTTTGCTTTCATGGTCGGTGTACATGCTCGTTCATATGGAACAATTTTTTCAACTTTAAATACTAGTGAAGAAATTGAAGAAGCTCATGAATGAGTTATTAATAATGAAAAATTACAAGCAAGAGCTAGAGCATTAATACCTTTCTACATTGACAAAGATCCTTTAAAATCCAAAGTAGCCGCCGCTTTAATGCCAGGATTTTTACTCTATGGAGGATTTTATCTTCCTTTCTACTTATCAGCAAGATCTAAATTACCAAATACTTCTGATATCATTAGATTAATTTTGAGAGACAAAGTTATTCATAATTATTATTCAGGTTATAAATATCAACGTAAAGTTGAAAAATTAAGTCCAGAAAAACAAGAAGAAATGAAAAAGTTTGTTTTCGACTTACTATACAAATTAATCGATTTAGAAAAAGAATACTTATACGAACTTTATAGTGAAGTGGATTTGGCTGAACCAGCAATTCGTTTTAGTGTATATAATGCTGGAAAATTCTTGCAAAATTTAGGTTATGAGTCACCTTTTACTGAAGAAGAAACTCGAATTGAACCTGAAATTTTTACCCAACTTTCTGCTCGTGCTGATGAAAACCATGACTTTTTCTCTGGTAATGGTTCATCATATGTTATGGGTACAGCTGAAGAAACTGAAGATGAGGACTGGGACTTTTAAATATGCATGAAAATATTAAAATTGTAAAACCAGAAGATATCAAAAGACCTTGTGGCAAAATTTTTATAGTTTATTTCTCTTCTATTTCCAATAATACACATCGTTTTATTTTAAAAACAGGTTTTGAAAATAAACGAATTCCAATAGATTTAGAAGAATCTATCACTGTTGATAATGAATATGTTTTAATTTGCCCAACCTATAGTGGTGGTGGTGAATTTTCAGCTGGAGCTGTACCAAAACAAGTTATTAAATTTTTAAACAACAAACATAACCGCGACTTTTGTCGGGGAGTTATAGCATCTGGAAACACAAACTTTGGTGACACTTTTGCTTTAGCTGGTACTGTTTTATCTAGCAAATTATCTGTTCCATTGCTATACCAATTTGAACTTTTGGGCACAAAAGATGATGTTACAAATGTGCAAAAAATTTTAACTCAATTTTGAAGGAGCGACTGTGAGTAACAGCAAACTAAAACCAAATATTACTGGTTCTTTGTCAGAAGAATATATTAGCCTGAATGCTAAATCAAAACTTTATAATTGATATCCAGATGCTTATAAATATGATTTAGAAGCTGCTCAAAATTACATTGAAAATCAAATTCAACCTCATTTCAAAAATTTTAATAGTTATAGTGAACGCATTGATTGACTTATTGAAAATCAATATTATGATCCACAAATTTATAATCAATATAGTAAAGAGCAATTAGAAAAATTACACAAACAAGCCTATGATTATAAGCACTTTTTCCCATCTTTTATGGGCGCTTACAAATTTTATACTAGTTATGGGCTTAAATCTAATGATGGTTCACAATTTCTAGAACACTTTGAAGATCGGGCATTAGCAAATGCATTGTTTTTGGCCAAGGGTAACTTTGAAGATGCAAGTAAAATTTTAGAGCAAATTATGCTAGGTCGTTTTCAACCAGCTACTCCAACATTTTTAAATGCTGGTAAAGTCAGTCGTGGTGAGTATGTCTCATGTTATCTTTTAAGAATTGAAGATAACATGGAATCAATTGCTAGAGCAATTTCAACTTCCTTACAACTTTCCAAACGTGGTGGTGGAGTTAGTTTACTCCTTTCTAACCTTCGTGAGCAAGGGGCTCCAATTAAAAAAATTGAAGGGCAAGCAACTGGAGTTATTCCAGTTATGAAGATTCTTGAAGATTCATTTTCATATGCCAACCAACTTGGGCAACGCCAAGGTGCTGGAGCTGTTTATTTAAGTGTCCATCACCCTGATATTCTAAGTTTTTTAGACACCAAACGAGAAAATGCTGATGAAAAAATTAGAATTAAATCTTTGTCATTAGGTGTTATTATTCCTGATATTACTTTTGAACTTGCTAAAGATAACAAGGATATGGCACTATTTAGCGTTTATGATGTTGAACGTGAATACAAAAAAGCTTTTTCTGATATTTCAATTACAGATGAATACTATAATTTACTAAATAATCCAAATATCAAAAAAACTTTTATTAATGCGCGTAAACTTTTTGCAACTATAGCTGAATTACACTTTGAAAGTGGGTATCCATTTATTTTATTTGAAGACACTGTTAATAAAAGAAATGCCCATCCTGACAAAATTGTAATGTCTAATTTATGTAGTGAAATTGCACAACCTTCAACTCCAAGTACCTATTTTGACAATCTCAATTTTAACAAAATTGGTCAGGATATTTGTTGTAATTTAGGTTCGCTTAACATTGATAAAGCTATGCATGCAGGACAAAATTTTGGAGATTTAGTTTACTATTCCATTTTAGCTTTAGATAGTGTTAGTCGTTCTTCTGATTTGAGTGTTGCACCTTCAATTCAAAATGGCAACAAACAAAATCATGCTATCGGACTTGGAGCCATGAATCTTCATGGATTTTTTGCTCAAAATCAAATTTTCTATGATTCACCTGAAGCTCTAGATTTTACTAACTTATTTTTCTACACATTGGCTTACCACTCTTTTAACTCATCAATGAAGTTAGCACAAAAATTAGGAAAATTTGCAAACTTTGAGAACACAAAGTTTGCTGATGGTAGTTATTTTGACAAATATACCAAAGTTTCTATTGATGAATATAAACCAAAAACTCAAAAAATTGCTGATGTTTTTGCAAAACATAATGTTGCAATCCCAACTCAACAACAATGAGTTGAGTTAGTTGAACAAATTAAAATTCACGGACTTGCAAACTCACACTTATTAGCTGTTGCACCAACTGGATCAATCTCTTATTTAAGTTCCTGTACCCCTTCACTTCAACCTGTGGTTTCACCAGTTGAAGTTCGTAAAGAAGGAAAAATTGGTCGTGTTTATGTGCCAGCTTATAACATTAACTTTGAAACTATGGACTTTTATAAAGATGGCGCATATGAGCTTGGACCAATTCCAATTATTAATATAGTTGCCGAAGCTCAAAAGCACGTTGATCAACTTATTTCAATGACCTTCTTTTTAACAGACAAAGCAACAACTCGTGATTTAAATAAAGCTTATATTCATGCCTTTAAAAAAGGATGTGGTTCTATTTACTACGTACGAATTCGCCAAGATGTCCTTGAAGATAGTGAAAATCTAAATGATTGTCAAGCTTGTGTTATTTAATAAGTAAAAAAGTATTACAAGGCTCTAGTTAAATGAAAAAAATTAATAATGATAAATCTAATTTATTTAAAATATTTGAAAAATATGGTCTAAAAAAATTTTCTATAAATGAATTGGCTAATTTTTTTGAAATTCATGTTGGAACAATTAAAAGATGAATAAATTTAAAAGAAGTGCCAAGCCAGTATTTTATTGAATTAAATAAATTATCAGGATATAAATATACTTTAGACGTTAGCGAAAAAGAGCACTTTAAATTATATGACCAGTTTTATACTAATCCAAAAGAAGCTAAAAGACTTATTGATATTTCCTTAAAATTTATTAAAAAAAATTGAAATATAAATCTAAATGATTATACTTTAATAGAACCTAGCGCTGGTAATGGATCATTTTTTAATAATTTTCCAAAAAATTTTAATAAAATAGGGATAGACTTATTCCCTCAAAATTCTCAAATTCTAAAACAAGATTTTTTTAATTTTATCCCCTCATCTCATAAAAATATTGTGATTGGAAACCCTCCTTTTGGTTTAAGAGGTTTACAAGCTTTGAAGTTTATTAATAAAGCATCCAATTTTGCTGATTTCATTTGCTTTGTATTACCACCACTATTTAATAGTAATGGAAAAGGTTCTCCAATGTTAAGAGTTAAAAAAGATCTTTATTTAGCTAAAGAATTTGAGGTTAATAATATTTTTTTTTACCCTAATGGTCAACAAGTAACTGTGAATGCTATTTTTCAAATATGAAGCAAAATACCCAGTTTTAAAATAAAACCAATTATTCCTAAAACAAAACGAAGTGAATGAATTAAAGTTTATGCTTTATCTAATGGAAATTCTCCTAGTTCTAAAAGAAATGTTAAAATGATTGGAAAATGTGATTTTTATTTACCATCTACTACTTTTCAAGATGTAAATTTAGTAAATAAATTTGATGATTTACCTAACAAAAGAGGGTATGGAATAATAATTTTAAAGGACAGAAATAAAATCAAACAAATAATGTCAGTCATTGATTGAAAAAAAATAAGTTTCAAATCTACTAATGGTGCTAATAATTTGAGATCTCAGCTAATAATTGATGCTTTTGAAAGATTTTTATTTAAAGATGTATAGGTAAAGGGTAATTTATGACAAACTATATTAAAGAAAAAATTTTGTATCTTATTGACAATGAAGACACAAAACAAACTAATTGAAAACCTACTGATACATATTTTAAATTCAGACAATTACAGATAGATCAAAGAGGAAGAATTGGTGAACATCTCATTAAAAATATTTTTAAGGACTTTGGTAGCCAAGTAGAATATGATGATGATAAACCAGGCGATTATGATATCATTATTAATAATTATAGAATGGAAATAAAAACAGCATCACTAGATGTAAATAACAAGTTTCAACATGAAGGAATTAAAGATAGCGATAAGTGAGATGCTATAATATTTGTAGATGTGGCACCCAACAACTTGTACATCACTATAGTTGATAAAAGTGAATTTAAATTTGGTTTAACAAACTCTAAAGAACCAGAAGTAAAATATGGTGTGGTTTTTATCAATGGAATTGAACACAAAATGCATTATAGATCAAAAAATGGGTCAAATGCAACTGGACGAGGATATAAATTAGATTTTAAATTAAAAAATTTAAAAGAAACTAAAACTATAGATGATATTAAACAATTAATTAACAAATATTTGGAAAAAAATAATTATAATTTTATTTTTTTAAAAAATTTCAGTAAATTTATTTTAATCTTTTTAATTATTCAAACACCATATTTTTCTAAATCTATATTTTGACTTTCGGGAGCTTCTTCTTTATTTAACTCATCCACAATGATTAATATAGGATTTTAAAAAGCAGTACCTGATAATATGCATTGTCCCGATTCTAATGTTGGTATTTTTTTGAGAGATAAAGCATCTATCTCATTTATGGAATTTTTTATTTTTTCCAAATCCATTTCACTAACAAGTCTATGAATAAAAAAATTATGTAATTGTGATACTATAGTAGAAGAAATATCAGAAGGTCTTTGACTAGATATTGTTAGAAAAAAACCAAATTTCCTTCCTTCTTTGGTAATTTCTTTAAACAAACTTAACCTTAAATTTCGATTGCCCTCATTTTCAATTGTTATTTTTTCAGATAATATATTATGTGCTTCATCTATAATTAAGTGGGTAGTTTTTTCTTTATTTTGTTTTTTCTGTTCATTATATAATTGTTTATCAATAATCATTGGAATTATTTTTTTTAACTCTGTATTTGCATTGTTAAGTGAAACTATTGAAATATTACTTTGATCATTAAGTTTTCAAGTATTTCCAAAACATTCAATAAAGGTTCTAAAACATCACTTATTCTAGGAATTAGTGCTTTTACATCTCGATATAAAATAATATCATCACCAATGCATCTAATTAATGTTATATAAATTACAAACCTTATAATTTAATTCTTTGTATTAAAAAAATATTAAAAAAAAAGTACAAAATTATTTTGTACTTTTTTTATATAAATTTTAAACTTTTGACTACTAATCTTCGTCGTCTGATTTGATTGCTCTTTGTTTTACAATAGTTTCTTGAATGTTGCTTGGAGTTTTTTCATAACGAGCAAATTGCATCTGATAGGTTCCACGACCTGATGTCATAGAACGTAATTGAGTTGAGTATCCAAACATTTCTGCTAGTGGAACATCAGCTCTAATAGTATTTGCTCCATCACTACGTGTTTCTTGTTCTCTAACAATTCCACGACGACGAGTTAAGTCACCCATAACATCTCCGGAGTATTCAGCTGGAACAAAAACTGCAACATCCATAATTGGTTCTAATAAAACTGCACCAACTGCACCTTTTGACTTAGATAAAGCTTTAGAAGCTGCAATTTTGAAGGCCATCTCTGATGAATCAACTTCGTGGAATGATCCATCAAATAAAGTTGCTTTAATATCAATCATTGGGTAACCGGCTAAAATACCAGCTGCCATTTTTTCTTCAAGTCCTTTTTGAATAGACTTGATATATTCTTTAGGAATTTTACCACCAACAATTTTGTCAACAAATTCAAATTCACCATCTGGATTTGGTTCAAATTTAATTCAAACATGTCCATATTGACCACGTCCACCAGATTGTTTAATGTGTTTTCCTTCAACTTCAGCTGTTTTGGTAATTGTTTCACGATAACTAACTTGTGGTTTACCAACATTGGCTTTAACATTAAACTCACGACGAAGGCGATCAACAATAATGTCAAGGTGTAATTCACCCATACCAGCAATAATTGTTTGACCAGTTTCATTGTCTGTTCAAGTTTTGAAAGTAGGATCTTCGTTTGCTAATTTTTGTAATCCGGTTGCTAGTTTTTCAACTTCAGCTTTACTTTCTGGTTCAAGAGCTTGTGAAATAACTGGTTCTGGGAAAGTCATTTTTTCTAAAATAAATGACTTAGATTTTTCAGAAATTAATGAATCACCAGTTGTAGTGTCTTTAAGACCAACAAATGCTCCAATGTCTCCAGTACGCACTTCATCAATTTCTTCACGTGAGTTGGCATGCATTGCTAAAATACGTCCTACTCTTTCTTTTTTACCTTTAGTTGAGTTAACAATGTAAACACCTTTGTTTAAAACCCCTGAGTAAACACGGAAGAATGTTAGTGAACCAACAAATGGATCATTCATAATTTTGAAGGCAAGTGCTGAAAATTCTTCATCATCACTTGGTGCAATGCTGATTTCTTCATCATCACGGAAAGCTTTAACAGGAGGCACATCAAGTGGAGATGGAAGATAATCAACAACGGCATCAATCATTTTTTTAACACCCTTGTTTTTAAATGATGAACCACAAACTACTGGGAAAAATTCACCTGTGATAGTTGCTTTACGAATAATTGCTTTTAAGCGTTCAATAGTAACTTCTTTTTCTTCAAGCAAGTCATTCATTAATTCTTCATCAAAATCAGCAACTGCTTCAACAAGTTGGTGACGCATTTGTTTTGCTTTGTCTAAAAGATCTGCTGGAATTTCAATTTCATATTCTTTTTCTTCTTTTTCACCATCATATTTGTAAGCTTTCATTTCCACAAGGTCGATAATACCTTGGAAATCAGCTTCAGCACCAATATTAAGTTGGATAGCTCAGGCATTTCCATTTAATTTTGTGCGAACTGATTCAATTGAAGCTTCAAAATTTGCCCCTGCTTTGTCCATTTTGTTGACATAAACAACACGAGGTACGTGATAAGTGGTTGCTTGACGTCAAACTGTTTCAGTTTGAGGTTCAACTCCTGATTGAGCATCTAAAACTGCAACAGCACCATCTAAAACACGAAGGGAACGCTCAACCTCAACAGTAAAGTCAACGTGACCTGGAGTATCAATGATGTTGATTCTTTTGTTTTTTCAAAAAGCTGTTGTAGCTGCTGAAGTAATAGTAATTCCACGTTCTTTTTCTTGTTCCATTCAATCCATTTGGCTAACACCATCGTGAGTTTCACCAATTTTATGAATTTTACCAGTGTGGAATAAAATACGTTCAGTTGTAGTGGTTTTACCGGCATCGATGTGAGCCATAATCCCAATATTACGGTAATCTTTTAAATCAAATTGTCTTGCCATAATAACCTACTATCACTTAAAGTGAGCAAAAGCACGGTTGGCTTCTGCCATTTTGTGTGTATCCTCACGTTTTTTAAATGCTCCACCAGTTTTATTAAGAGCATCAATAATTTCATTTGCTAAACGCACATCCATGGTTTTTTCATTACGTTTACGAGCAAATTGAATTAATCAACGAAGTGATAAAGTTTGTTGACGACGTGCTTTAACTTCCATAGGAACTTGGTAGTTGGTCCCACCAACACGACGTGAACGAACTTCAGTTAAAGGAGTAATGTTTTTAACAGCTTCTTCAAAAACTTCTAAAGCATTTCTCCCTGTTTTTTGTTCAACTATTTTAAAAGATGAATACAAAATATTTTGTGCTGTGTTTTTCTTACCATCAAGCATAACAGCATTTATAGCTTTTGTAATTAATTTAGATTTAAAAACAGGATCAGCTAAAACCTGACGAATAGGAGCTTGTTTTTTTCGTGACATAGTTTATCCTTTATTTTGCTTGTTTAGGTTTTTTGGACCCATATTTTGAACGCCCTTGCGCTCTTTTGTTTACTCCCTGGGTATCTTGAGTTCCACGAACAATGTGGTAACGGATACCAGGTAAGTCTTTAACTTTACCACCACGAATTAAAACTACAGAGTGTTCTTGTAAATTGTGACCTTCACCTGGAATGTAGGCATTAACTTCCATTCCATTTGATAATTTAACTCTGGCATATTTACGAAGCGCTGAGTTAGGTTTTTTAGGGGTCATAGTTCCAACCCTTGTACACACTCCTCTTTTAAATGGAGCAGTAAGCTTAAATTCTTTTTTGTCTAAGGTGTTATAAACCAAGTTAAGAGCAGGAACTTTAGATTTTGCTACTTTCTTAACTCTGGCACCTTTTGCTAATTGAGATATTGTTGGCATTTTGTCCTTAAGTGTAAAAATTAAAATATCTTAATATTATATAACAACAACATCGGTAAGTTCGAAAAAAGTTTATTTTTTTCTTTTATGTTTTTAAAATGTTGTTGGTTTAAATCTATATTAATTCAAAAATAAATTTGAATTTATTTTGATAAATTAATAAATTTTGATAATAATATTCTATGTTTTTAAATTGAGTGAAATTCTTTATTTGTTGTTTGAACCAAAGAAAATGGATACATAACCCGATAAAACTTGTGCCCCTCTTTTTTTAATATAGTTTTTTAGACTTTCAAAATTATTTGAATATTTTTCATTGTTAATTAAATGAATAGTGTTTTTTTCTAAAGATAGTAATTTGTTTGGAGTAGGAAGAAGTTCTAAAATTTTGCCATTTAAATTATATTGTTGTTCTTCTATACTAATTTTTAGTTTCCCACTCATTCTGCCACCATAAATTGTTGGTTCACTAAAATTGGAATATTCTTTATTAAATCTATTACTTTGTTTGCTATTTTCTTTTCCTGAAATTAACCCACCATTTCCAATATTCAAAACTAATCATTGAAGTTCTTTTAATTCATTTCAAGAATACTGTTTTTTTATTTCTTTATTTAATTTTCTTGGAATACAATGCTCATATGTGGAATTTAACTTATCTAACCTGCTTGCATTTTTACTAAAATATTGTGGCGACTCAACATCATTCATACCATAGATTAATCTTATTCAAATTAGTCATAAATCATTATTTCTTAATTTAGATGATTTTATATTTTCTTCCTCTGGATTAAAATCTGAATTAAATTGGGTTGATAATGTAGAATAAATCTCTTTTGATCATTCTTGGTCAGTTTTATTTATGTCTAAATTAATCGTTTGTTTTAATTTTTTAAATGCACCTTCTTCAGTAATGTTGCCCTCTGAAAGATTTTCACAAATTTTATTAATTGATTCTGTCAAAGATTGACCTTTAGTATACAATGTCCATAAAATTGAAAATTTTTCAATTGGAAATAATTGTTTACTAAAATTGGAAACTTTCCAATCCAAATCTCTATCATCTTTATTATCTAAAAAATTTATTTTAGATCTTTTTTTAAATAATGAGATTAAAGGAATAAACACAGTTCTTTTAGTTTTTTTTGAAATATGCATTATTTGAGAACCAACAAAATCATAACTTGCTATTTTGCTAGAATAAGTTGTTATTTGTTGGATAAATTCACTAGCTTCTGGATTTTTGTTTAATAAATCACTTAGCTTATTGTAGAAGAAATTAAATTTTTCTTTATTATCTTTGTCCTCATTGTCTAAATGACTTATTTTAAATTTGCTAATATTTCCTTCTCAACAATATTGGAAATCAATGAGATCCTTGAAAAGTTCTAATAAAGGATTTTTGTTTTCATTTTCATAATTATCAAAAATTCTGCAAAGTTTTTGAAGACACTTAGAGCTTAAACTATTATATTCTTCATCAACTTCTTTTAGAATTTTAAATTGTTCATTTTTAATTAAAACTGTATCAACAAAAACATTAATTTCTTTTTCTTCTTCTTCGCTATCTATTTTGTAATCTTTTCTAAAAAATAAATTAATTGTTTCTTCATAAATACGAACATAATTATCTGCATTTTTATTTTTATTTTTGTAATGTTCATAGATTTTATTTCTAAATAAATCTAAAATTCCTAATGGTTTACTATATTGATTTAAGTTTTGAAAAATTCTAGTCATTTTTGTTGAATTATCACTAACATTCCCTGCATAAGCAACAACAAAATGAACTTTTTCCAAAAAGTAATCAATAAATTTAGAAAATTTATCATTTTTGTTTGTAAATTTTTTTTCAATAATTTCACAAATTTCATAATAATTTTTATAAAAATTACTTTTCTCTTTCACAAGATTGAAATTTCCTGAAAAAATAAAATTTAAATTTTGATAATGTGGAGCAGTGTTTAACCATGTTTGTATTGTTTTTTTAATATTATTATTTTTTGTAAAAATTTTATCCGCAATTTTTTGAAGTGTTTGTTTATCATCGATGTACTTTGCCCACCTTGCAAATGCTATGGCAAGCAAGGTGTTGGACACTGTTCTTTGTTGTCCATCTAATATAAGTATGTTTTCTCCAGAGTTACTTATTATAATTGTGTTTAAAAATGTAAATTCATTTGGCCCAATATTAAAATCATTATAAATACTTTCAAACAAGTGGCCTATTATATTTTCATCTCAAGAGTATGTTCTTTGAAATATTGGCAATTCTAGTCGAGAACTAAGTTCAAATAATTCTGGAATTGTAATAGCAAATGATTTAAATTTATCAACCTTACTAGCTTCTTTTGTTTTATGATCAAGTGATGTGTGATTTATTTGTTTAATTAGTGTATTATCACAATTACATTTAGGATTCTCTTCTTTAGCAATAGTGTTAAAAATACTAGAAATATCTAAAGCTATTCAATCTTTAGTATTTTCTAAATTTTTCTCTTCAAGTATTATGTTATTTTTTTGAAATTCTCTAGTAGTTTTTTCAAAAAAATTGTTATAAAATTCTTTTAAATCCAATTTATTTTCAAAAATTATTTTGCTTAAATCATAAAAAAATTCACTAGACAAAAAAATGTTATTACTGGTTAATTTTGAATATTCAGCAATTTTATCATATGCTAAGAGAACATTTCATCAAAATTTAGTTGATTGATTTTTATTTTTATCATTTTCGTTGAATGAATGATTATATTTATAGTTTTCTAATGGAACTAAAATATATTTATTTAAAAAATAATTTAATTTTCTTTTTAAAAAAAGAATAAATATTTTTTCTACATTATTATGTTTATTTTCATTTACCACAAATTCTCTGAATGTATTATGAATTTGAAATTTAGATTCATCTATTTTTTCAATGATTTCAAAAGCTAAAAGAGTATCTAGACATTGTCTGGCTGTTGAATAAGAATAATATTGCTTATTTTTTGCTTCATAGAATGTAATATTTTCATCTTTCTCAAATAAAATTTTATATTCCTTTAGTGACATTTTCTTTTTTAAATATATGTTCCAATTTGAATTTCAATCTATTAAATGAAATCATTTAAATAGAGAATTTTTCAAATATATAAGAACATTGGTTCCAATGTTTCACAAGTCCATATTTAAATTTTTCAATATTTCTTTTCATTCTTTGGTTGTTTTATTCATTTTTTTCCTTATTATTAACTAATTTAAAAATTTTTTCGATAACTTGCACAACTATTGAATTTCCAGCTTGCCTATATAATGCTTCTTTTGTCAAAATATTTTTTTCAATAAATGGCAATAATTTATCAAAATCAGTGCTCTCAAACCCCATTAACATGAATGCTTCTCTTGGAGTTAAGAATCTATGCTTTAGTTTATTTTCTTTATCATTATCATGTTCTACAACTCCGCAACATGGAATTCTATCTTGCTTAGTAGTTACAGTATTAATGATAAAATCTTTACTATTATTAATAATTTTGCTTTCATTGACCAATCTAATTCGTGAGGGTGTGTTGTTTATAAGTGCATTTGTATTTTCTTCGTTATTCAATCTAAAATTAAAAATTTCATTAAATTTTTCTTTTCTTTTTACAAAATCTAACTTATCTAGATTGCACAATTCACTAATATGCTCAGAAAAATCTAAGTCATCATTAAGAAAATATCTATCTGGCTTATAAATAGAAATAGCAAAGACCCGTTCACGTTTTTGAATCGAACCACAATTTAATGCATTAATTGTTGTAGTATATGTTTGGTAACCCATATTTTCCAAGTTTTTTAATCATAATTTGTATTGATTAATAAATTTATTTGACAATAAATTTTTAACATTTTCCATTAATAAATATTTTGGCTTATGTTCTAAACTTTCTAGAATTTTATAGATATTTCAAACTAATGAACTAGTAGATTCTTCATTCATTATTCCTTTGGCTCGACCCATATTAGCAATTGAAAGCCCTTGACAAGGAAAGGAATATGTTATTAAGTCTGGTTTTAATTTATTAATTTTTTGAACATCAACACTTGTGATATCACCAAGATTTTTTGACAACAATATTGCTGCAGCTAAAATTTGTTTAAAAAAATAATCTTTTCTTAAAATAAAAGATTTTGTTTTTCCATTTAGTGATAAATTGAAATTATTTAAAAATTTATCTATTTGTTCTTCAGAATCTAATTTATTATTTTTTAAAGTTTCTTTATATTCTTTTCATAAATTATTATGAATTGCAGCATATGAAATAATTGCTCTAACATCTCAATCAATAGTTCCAACAATTTTAAAATCAAAAATGCCTTCTTTTTGAAGGTTTGTTATTGCCTTAGCTTGTGCCCCAATACCAGAAAAAGCTTCTAAGACTTTAATCTTAGCCATAAGAAGCTCCGGTTTTATTTATTTTTAATTTATATATATATATATATATATCTTATAGATTTATTCATTATAGAACTATACATAAAAAATTTTCTATAAATTTTATCATTTTTTATTTAAATTTTAAAGAAATTTTGTTGCACTAAACTCAAAAATACTAATTTATAATTTTTTAATTAAAAACCTTTTTGAATCAGATTTAATTTTATAACAATAATGTTTTAATTGTTTTTTATTTTTGTTTATTAAGTTTTGTTTATCTATAAAAAAACAAAAGAACCAATCTTTCAATTGGTTCTTTTGTGGCTCATAACAATGAGCATTGCCTTAATTAGATATTATAGCAAAAAAATTTAAAATACAAGAAAAATAATTTATTTATTATTTAATGCTATTAATTGACTTTGTTAGTGGTTAATGAGCAAAATTAATCTTTTTTAATATCAGCATCAATTACATCATCTTTGTCTGATGGTTTTGCACCTTCAGTGTTTGCTTGTTGAGCTGCTTGTTGTGCAAATGATTGAATAACTGATTCAACTTGGTCTAATTTAGTTTTTAATTCTTCAAATTTTTCTTCTTTAATTAAATCTTTTAAAGATTGAATTTCTTTTTCAAGAGATTCTTTTTGTTTTGCATCAACTTTGTCACCTTGATCTTGGAGTGATTTTTCCATTTGGTTAATTAAGTTTTCAGCACGGATAGTAGTTTCGATTTGCTCTTTTTTCTTAGCATCGGCTTCACGATTTTCTTCAGCTTCTTTAACCATTTTTTCAATTTCTTCTTCAGAAAGTGTTGTTGTATTTTTAATAGTAATGGTTTGTTCTTTTCCAGTTTTTTGGTCTTTGGCAGTTACAGTAGTAATTCCATTAACATCAATTGAGAAACTAACTTCAATTTGAGGCACACCTTTTGGCGCTGCTTCAATTCCTGATAAATTGAACCTTCCTAACATTTTGTTGTCAGCAGCCATTTGACGCTCACCTTGAACAACTGAAATTGTTACTTCTGTTTGATTATCAGCTGCTGTTGAAAACACTTGTGATTTAGTTACAGGAATAGTTGTGTTTCTTGCAATCAAAGGAGTTGCTACTCCACCTAAAGTTTCAATACCTAAAGTCAATGGTGTAACATCAAGTAGTAAAACATCATTAATTTCACCAGCTAAAACACCACCTTGAATTGCGGCTCCAATAGCAACAACTTCATCTGGGTTAATTGAACGATTTGGTTTTTTACCTAAAGCGTGTTCAATCATAGTTTGCACAGCTGGAATACGAGTTGAACCACCAACTAATAGAATTTCATCTAAATCTTTAGCTTCTAATTTAGCTTCTTTTAGAGCATCCATAATTGGTTTGCGAGTTCTATCAACTAAGTCTGCAGTCATTTTGTCAAAATCTGATCTTTTTAGTTCGAGTTCAACATTAATTGGACCATTTGGACCCATTCCTAAAAATGGTAATGAAATTGTTGCAACCATTTGGTTTGATAAACTAATTTTAGTTTTTTCAGCCTCTTCTTTAAGACGGGTTAATGCCATTTTGTCTTTAGTTGCATCAAAATCATATTCTTTTTTGATCTGCTCAGTTAATCATTTAACAATCGCATTATCTCAGTCGTCTCCACCTAAGTTATTATCACCACTGGTTGAGAGAACTTGAAAAGTTCCATCTGAAAGTTCTAAAACTGAAACGTCAAATGTTCCACCACCTAAGTCATAAACTAAAACTTTCATATCTTTGTCAAGTTTGTCAAGACCAAAAGCTAAAGCTGCTGCGGTTGGTTCATTAATAATTCTTTCAACTTCTAAACCTGCAATTTTACCAGCATTTTTAGTAGCTTCACGTTGAGCATTGTCGAAATAAGCCGGTACTGTAATAACTGCTTTTTTAACTTTGTGTCCAACTTTTTTCTCAGCATATTCTTTTAAATAAGTTAGAATTTTTGCTGAAATTTCTTCAGGTTTATAATCTTTCCCGTTAGCTTTAACAGTTTTTCCTGAACCCATTAATCTTTTAATAGATGCAATTGCATCTGGGTTGGTTTCCAGTTGTCTTTTTGCTGCATCACCAACAATTTCTTCACCATTTTTGAATGCTACAACTGATGGTGTTGTTCTTTTTCCATTTGGATTTTCTAAAACAACTGGTTTTTTATTTTCAATAATAGAAACAACTGAGTTAGTTGTCCCAAGGTCAATACCTAGAATTATTTCTTTTGCCATAATTTATATTTTTCCCCTTTTAAAATTAAGTTCATTTTTAAAATCAATAATTAGCACTAAAAACTAATTATGCCAATAGTATACCACAAATTTGGCACAAACAAATAAAAAGTGCTAATTTTTTTATTGTTAATTCAAATCGATTTTATTTAAATAAAAAAAGCCATAAGGCTTTTTCGTAATTTAAATTCTAAGAATTAGTAAATTTGTACAACTGAATTTCATCTACAATTGATTTTAATTCTTTTTTCAATACTCTTAATTTAATTAAACCAAAAATTATTCCAACAACAGCAACAACTCCAAGTAAACATAATAAAGAAGTAACTGATAACCATGTTGGTTCTAAGAAATCATCTGGAAATTTATTTGCACTACTTATTAAAATATAAAAAGCGAGCATAATTGCAAAAGCTGTAAAAGCTATAATTGCAATAGCTGCAAAAATAAAGGTGTTTTTTTGAACTTTGTCTTTTTGACTTTTATTTAATTTTTTATATTGTTCTAAATTCATTTTTACCTTCTTTTAGTTCCTTTATTATATAATAGAAACATAAAAATTGTTGCAAATTAAAATGAAAAATTTTAAAGAAATTGTTGCCAATTCCAATTTTCCCAAACAATCTGGAGTATATCAATTTTTTGATAACAACAACCAATTGTTGTATGTTGGCAAAGCCAAAAACTTAAATGATAGAATTTGACAATATGCAAATGGATCTATAAACTCATATAAAACGAATAGTTTGATTAGCCAAACAACTAAAATTGAATACATTATTGTAGCAAACGAAGCTGAAGCTTTGGTGCTAGAAAAAAATTTAATTAGCAAATTACAACCTAGATACAATATTGATTTAAGAGATGATAAAAGCTATCCTTATTTAAAAATAAGTAAGCAAAATTCTGGTTTAGCAATTGAAATTACATACAAATTAAGTAAAAATCATAATTCATTTTATTTTGGTCCTTTTTTAAAAAGAAGTGGAGCCTTTGAAATCAAGAAACTTCTTGAAAGCGAAGTTATGTATGACAAAGGACAAAAAGTAAATTTTGCTGACAAACAAGAAATAGAAAAAAAATTTAATATTTGCAAGCAAATATTACAAAAAAGTCAATGAATTGAACACTATCGTGACAAAATGGAAAAAGCTAGCGAACAACAACAATTTGAACTTGCTCAACAATATTTTGAAAGCATCCAAGTTTTAGAACAAACATTCAAACAATATCAAAATATTGACTTGCCTAAAAAAATTGATTTAGATTTTCTCTATTGTAATCAGGAAAATATTAACACTTTTGTCATTACTTTTTTCTTTTACAGAAATGGAACTTTTTTATCTCATCGAAGTTTTATTATTGATATTGTCCTTAATTTTGAAGAAAGTTTAATTAATTTTTTAAATTATTATTACAAAAAAAATTTCATTCCAGACAAAGTGATTTTAGATTCACAAATGGCAAATTTAAAATGGTTGTTTATTGATTCAAAAATTAACATTGAATTTGCAAAAAATAAATCTTTTTTGCAAATTTTAGAAAATGTAAAACAAAATCACTATGATTTTATAGCTAATAACATTGAATTAAATAATCAAAAAAGACAGCAAATTCAAAGTCTTCTTCTTGAAATTCAACAAACTTTTGAAGTAAACAAAACTGACGTAATTATGTCAATTGACAACTCACATTTTGCCAACAACCTTGTCACAACAGGAATTATTTGTTTCATAAATGGAGAGCATAATAAAAAATATAATCGCTTTTTTAATTACAATGGGAAGAAGTATGGTGATGTTGATTATATGATTGATGGATTAAACAAATACTTAAAAAATAAAAATTTTATTAAGCCTAATTTACTATTTGTAGATGGTGGTTTAGCCCAACTCAAACAAGTTAAAATTATTTTAGAAAAACACAAAATTGAGGCAAAAGTTTTTGGTTTAGTAAAAAATCAAAATCACAAGACTAGTCATGTTATAAATGACAAAAATGAACAAATTCTTGTTTCTCAAGATGTCTTTAATTTTTTATCTTTAATTCAAGAAACAGTTGATAAATTTGCTAAATTACACTATAATAAGAAAAAAATAAAAAAAGTTTTGAATAATTAAGTTTTATTAATCTAATTTATTTGAAATTACAAAATCACAAATTTGAATATATTGTTTTAAATCTAATTGTTGTGGCCGAACATTCGGATTGAGATCAAAATGTTCAAAAATTAAATTCACATTTTCTTTCTTTAAAAATGTTATTAAATTATTGAAAAATGTTTTTCTTTTCATTGAAAAGCATTTTTTGACAAAGTTAAAAAAAATATTTGCTTGTTCTTGATTAATGTTTTTTTTGATTTTAAAAACCACGAAAACTGAAAAAACTTTTGGTTCAGGAAAAAAAGAGTTTGGATGAATTCTAAACATTTTTTCTACTTCAGCAACATACTGGCAAGCTAAGGATAATTTTGAAAAATCACTGGTATTAGCTTTTGCAACAATTCTATTGGCAACTTCCTCTTGCACCATAAGTGCAATTGTTTCAAAATTATTAATTTTGCCAAAAATTTTAAACAAAATATCACTTGTAATATTGTAAGGTATGTTGGCAATAATAGTTTTTTTGGTAGTAAAATCAAGGTCAACTTTTAAAAAATCTTGATTTATGATTTTAACATTGGCTTTATTTTTAAAGACATTTTCTAATTTTGGTATTAGCGATTTGTCAATTTCATAAGCTGTAAGTTCTTTAGCTTGTTTTGCAAGTTCTGTTGTGATAGCACCATAACCTGGCCCAATTTCAATAACTTCTTTACCTTCAAATTCTACTGAATTAATAATTGCATCTATAACTTCTTGATTTTGTAAAAAATTTTGCCCAAATCTTTTTTTAGCTTGGATTTTATTGTTTGATTTTTTCATTTTTACCTAAAACTTCTTTAAAAAAACATATTTTAATTAATATCATAATTTAAATATAAATTTATTGAATTTTTATACTTCAAATTTAATTTAAACCATAAAATTCAAAAATTTAAAAATTTCCTTTTTAAAAATGTTCTATTTATAGTATAATTAAAAGCTTGTATTATTCCGTTACATCTCACATTAAATAATTATTTAAAAAAGGATTTATATTATGAGACAAACAACCATTGTCAAACACAAAGAAGTGTCAAAAAAATGATATTTAATTGATGCAGAAAACCAAGTTCTTGGTAAAGTTGCAACTTTAGCTGCATCTCACTTACGTGGAAAAACTAGTCCTTTATTCACTCCTAACGTGGATATGGGTGACAATATCATTATTATTAATGCTGAAAAAGTTATTTTGACAGCTAAAAAAGAAGAACAAAAAATGTATTATGATCACTCACTTTATCCAGGTGGACTAAAAGTTAGAAGTGCTAAAGTTTTAAGAGCAAAAAAACCTACTGCTTTATTAGAAAGAGCTATTTATGGAATGTTGCCACACACAAAATTAGGTGACAAACAACGTAGAAATCTTTTTGTTTATGCTGGTAGCGAACACAAACAAGTTGCACAACAACCTATCAAATTGGAGGTTAAATAATAGTGAAAAAAGTTATTGCATATTACGGAACTGGTAGAAGGAAATCCTCAGTTGCTAGAGTTATTTTAACTCCAGGAACAGGTGAGTTTAAAATTAACAAAAGAACTGCAAAAGAATATTTAAAATCAGATATTTTAATCCAAGATGCTCTACAACCTTTTGGAATCACAAACACTGCTGAGCAATTTAACATTCGTGTTAATGCAAAAGGTGGAGGAGTTGCTGGTCAAGCAGGAGCTATTAGACTTGGTATTGCTAGAGCTTTACTTGAAGCATCTGCAGATTATCGTAAAGAACTAAAAGTTAACGGAATGCTAACCCGTGATGCGCGTGTGAAAGAACGTAAAAAATTCGGATTACGTAAAGCTAGACGTGCAAGACAATTCTCAAAACGTTAAAATTTCTTCTTTTTTTTCATTTTTATACTATAATTTTAATGCTATTTAAAATTATAGTTTAATTGGGAGCGTAGCTCAGTTGGTCAGAGCACACGGCTGATAATCGTGTGGTCGATGGTTCGAATCCATTCGTTCCCACCATTTCAAGAAATTGACCTAAAATGCCTTTGGCATTTTTTTTATTTTCTAAAAATTTTACCTGTAGAAACATCAATAATTTTTGATGCTTTTCCAGATGGTGAACATAAATTTCAAAAATTATTAACTTGCCAAAATTGAGCTTTTGCTTCTTCAAAAGATAGTGATGGTTGACCGCTTATATTTGCACTGCTAACATAAGCTGGTCCATATTTATTTAGTTTGTCAATTAATTTTTGACAATTTGGAATTCTAAATCCAAGCGTAATTTGATTTGTTTTAGCTTCCAAAATCAAAGTGTTTGCTCCAGGTCAAAACTTATTAGAATTTTTTTTTAACCTTAAAAAACTAGATGTTTTAACATATGGTTTGATTTGTTTTAAATTTGATACTAAAATTAAAAATTGTTTTTCAACAGGTCGTTTTTTAATTATCATTAAATTTTCAACTTCTTTTTTCTTAATAAAAACACCCATACCTACAACAGTGTCTGTTGTAGTTATAAATAAATTTGAATATTTTTTCATTTCAGAAATATCGTTTTGTAATTGAGCTATATTTGGATTATTTTTTAAATAATCAAAATTATTAATGATTGATTTTCAAAAATGAGTCAAACTTTGAAAATCAATAATAAAATCAATAGATTTATTTATATGAAAACTAACAAAACTTAAAGTAAAAGTCTCATTTTTGTTTTTTTGTTTTACAAACAAAGCAGCACAAATTTGATGCTTTTTGACTAAATAATTAAAATTATTAAAACTTATTTTTGTTTTTGATAGCAAAAATAGGTTATTTAAATAAACTTGTTTGTTTATAGAATGAATTAAATCTCAATTTGATGTAGCAACAAAAACAACTTGAGATTTGCAACAATCAAAAAGTTGTGATTTTAAATTGTTTAATTTTTTGTACAAAACCAAATTTATCCTTTTTTACATTTGTTGTTCTAATTCAGCAATTAAATCACGAATTTGAATCGCTCGTTCAAAATCATGATTTTTTGCAGCTTCTTTCATTTCAATTCGTAAGCTTTCAATGTGCCTTTGAATTTCTTTTTTAGATTTTCTTTTTTCTCGCATAAGTTCTGCTAAACTTGAATATGTTTTAGGGTTCAAACTTTGTGGAATTGCTTTAATAATTGTTTTAGGAATAATATTGTTTTTTTCATTATAAGCAATTTGTAATGTTCGTTTGTTTTTGTTATCATCGATAACCGCAGCCATACTTTGGCTTATTTTATCAGCAAAAAACACAACTTTTCCCCTATCATTTCTAGCTGCCCTACCAGCTATTTGAATTAAAGATGATTTTGACCTAAAAAAGGATTCATGATCAGCATCTAAAACTAAAATTAGTGAAACTTCAGGCAAATCAACTCCTTCACGCAAAAGATTAATCCCAATCACAGCATCGTAAATACCTTTTCTTAATTTAATTAAGATTTCATCGCGTTCAAAAGTCGTAAAATCTGAATGAATATAATAAACTTTTTGTTGTTTTTCTTCTTGTAAATATTTACTAATTTCCTCACTCAAACGTTTAGTCGTTGTCAAAATGAGTGTTCTTTCGTTTTTGGCTTTTTGTTCCAGTAAATATTGATAAATTTTTTCCATCTGATTTTCAGTATTAACTATTTCGATTACAGGATCTAAAAGACCTGTTGGTCTAATAATTTGTCTAACAATTTCACCATTAGATTGTTCGATTTCATAATTAGAAGGAGTTGCTGAAACAAAAATTTTTGAATGATTATATTTTTCAAACTCACTAAATTTTAAAGGCCTATTATCAAGCGCTGATGGTAATCGAAAACCATAGTCCACTAAATTTTGCTTTCTTGAACGATCACCTTCATACATTGCATTTAATTGTGGAATCATCATATGAGATTCATCTATTATAATTAGTGAATCTTTTGGTAAATAATCTAATAAAGTAAAAGGTTTTTCACCTTCTTTGCGCCCATCAATATGACGAGCATAATTTTCAATTCCAGAACAGTATCCAAATTCTAAAAGTGAGTCAATATCATTGGTTACTCGTTCTTTTAACCTTTGTTTTTCTACTAGTTTTTGTTCTTTGTCGAAAAAATTTAACTGATTTTCTAACTCGATTTGAATAGTTTCAACAGCTTTTTTAATTGTATCTTTCTTAACTGTATAGGCGCTTGCTGGATAAATTGTATAACCCTTATAAATTCGTTCAATTTTTTTGCTAGTTGGATGAATTGTAGCTATATTTTCAATAATATTACCATCAAATTCAATGCGTATATTAAAGCTATCATCTCAAGCCGGTGCTAGTTCAACCAAGTCACCTTTAATATTAAAGGTTCCGGGTTTCAAATCTGTGTTATTGCGTTCATAACCCACTTTAACAAGTTCGATAGCAAAATTTTGAGGTTTAAATTCCATTCTGACTTCAATGTTAAAAAAACTAGAAATATATTCCTCAGGATTTAAAGCACCATAGATAGCTGCAACTGAAGAGACTACAACTGTATCTCTTCTCATAGAAAGTGCATTTAACGCTGACATCCTCATAACTTCTAAGTCCATATTTGTTTTGCTAGTTTTGTCCACATAAATATCTTTTGATGGTAAATATGCTTCGGGACGATAAAAATCAAAGTTTGAAACAAAATATTCAACTCTGTTGTTTGGAAAAAATTCTTTAAATTCACTAAACAGTTGCGAAGCAAGTGTTTTATTGTGTGATAAAACTAGTGTAGGTTTGTTAATTTCTTTTATAACATTAGCCATTGTGAAAGTTTTACCAGAACCTGTTACACCAAGTAAAACTTGGTTTTTTTTATTTTCTCTTAAGCCTGTAACAAGTTCCTGAATCGCTTTAGGTTGGTCACCACTTGGTTTATACTTTGAAACTAAGTCGAACATATTTTTTCCTTTTAATTTAAACTAATATATTTTAGTTTAATTTACAACAATGTTGTAAAATTTTTAGTTATGAACAAAATTAAAAAAATATTTTTATTTAGTGCTCCTATAATTCCTATTTTTGCTGTTGTTGCTTGTGGCAACACTCAATCTTTTTCTAATCAATATTTACATGAAAAAGATGTTTTAAACAAATATGTGTTTTTAAATCCTGATGGAAAAACTTTTACATTAGATTTAAGTAAAACAAGTTTGACAAAAATTGATAACAACGCCTTTACTCAATTTAAAGATAGAGTTTTTTCTCAGATTGACAATTTAGATGCAGTATCTAACAAAACAAGTTCTGATGAAAATAAAAAACAAATTGTACAAAAAGTCTACTATCTTTCCAAAATTATTTTTCCAGCGACTTTAAAAGAAATTGGCGCACGTGCTTTTGAGGCTGATACTTCATTTTTACAAGAAAAAGAAAATCAAAAAATTACTGAACTTGATTTTTCTAAATCAACAAACCTAGAAAAAATAGATGAATTTGCTTTTGCAAATAATTCTATAACTAATTTGAAATTACCAAGTTCTGTAACTTTTATTGGTCAAGGGGCCTTTCAAAGAAACAAGATTAACTCTTTAGAATTGCCAGAAAATTCAAAATTAAACACAATAGAAACTGGTGCTTTTTTTGAAAACTCTTTGGAAAGCATAGATTTTTCAAATACTAATACAATTAGACAAATAAACAGTGGTGCTTTTGAAAATAATCAAATTCAATCTATAACTTTTAGTAAAAATAACACAGCCATTACAATTAGCACTTCAGCTTTTAAAGGTAATCCAATCAAATCTAATGATGAGATCAAAAATTTACCAACCAATAGCAAATTAACAGACATTTTTAATTAATTTGCTTTAAAAAATAAACGAACTATTATGTTAAAAATCATTGAATTTCAATCATCAAATATTAACCCTTTTGATCGTGAAGGTGTTGTATCTCTTAATTTACCTTTAACCATCACTATTCCATTGGCTGTTTTATTTTTTATTTTATCTATAGCAACTTTGTCATTACATGGCTATACTAGAAGAAAAATAAAGGCTTTTAAAGAATTACAACTCCAAGAATATATAAAAGATAATCCAAAAGATAAAAATATCACATATGAAAAAACGAAGTTGTATTTGCCTTCTTGAGAACGAATGAAATATAACGCTCATTTATTTATTGCTGTAATATTTTTTGTGGCTAGTCTTGTTTTTGCAGTCGGATCTACACTAACCACTTTATAATTAGAATATTTAATTTTGCTAAGATATCTTTAACTAAGTTAATACTGTTAATTAAAGTTTTACAGTAATAAATATAATACAATGCCAATTGAGAGGATCAAACAATATACAAAAATTTTAATTTGGAAGGTTTGAAAACCAAATTGAATAACAAATACGTAATTATGTTTGGTTGAAACAAAATCACTTTAAAAAGTTATTTAAGTTAATTTTTAATAATTAATGGATATATAATAATAACTTGAATATCTATTCGCTGTAGTGTTGGATATCTTTACCTAACTATTATGTATAATTTTTCTTTTGTCCTTAATTGACCTTTTTAATCTAACTGTTTAATTACAATAAAAAACCACTTTTTTAAGTGGTTTTTTATTTTTTATTTTTTCAAAATATCTTTAAGGTTTGTTTTATAAACTTCCACTCCAGGTTGATCAAAAGGATTTAACTCAAGTAAGTAGGCTGACATTGCACAAGCTTTTTCAAAAAACATCACAAGAGTTCCGAAAGTTTTTTCACTATTGTCGCCAACTTCAATTACAATGTTTGGGTTCTGACCAATATAGGTATGTGCTTTTGTAGTTGCTTCAAAAGCAGCTCTATTAATTTCGTGAACTGTTTTTTTAGCTAAATAGTTCAATCCATCTAAATCACCCACTTCTTCATCTATATAAACATCGTATTTAGGTTCGCGAATAAAAATAATAGTTTGAAAAAAAATTTTAGAACCCTCTTGAATATATTGACCTAACGAATGTAAATCTGTGGAAAAAATAGCTGATGAAGGTCAAAGTCCAGTTTTTTCTTTACCTTCTGACTCACCAAATAGTTGTTTTCATCATTCATTAAAATAAGCTAAACTAGGTTCATATCCAATAAGAATTTCCACTTTTTTCCCTTTGTTATTGTTAAATAACAAATAACGGGCTGCTGCGTATTTATAAGCTAAATTTTGTTCTAAATTATCTTGACTAAAAATAATATTAGCTTCCTTTGCCCCTTGAATCATGTCGTCTACATTAAGACCTGCACACAACATTGGGAAAAATCCAACAGATGAAAGCACACTGAACCGACCACCTATGTTATCTAAAACAACAAAAGTTTCATAATTTTGTTTTTTAGCAATATTTAATAGTGCGCCTTTATTAGCATCAGTAGTAACAAAAATTAACTCATTTGCGTGTTTTCCAACTTGTTTTTCAAGAAGATTTTTAAAAAAACGAAAAGCAATTGAAGGTTCAATTGTAGTTCCAGATTTGGAAATAACATTGATTGCAAACCTTTTATTTTCAACATAAGATAATTTTTGATATAAATCAGTTGATGATAAACTAGTACCTGCAAAAATAACTTCCATTGGTCTTCTAATAGGATATAAACCTTGAACAAAATCAATTGCTGCTTTAGCTCCTAAAAAAGAACCACCAATTCCGATTACTACTAAAACTTCAATATTTTTAGAATGAAGTTTTTTTGCAATTTCTTTCATTCTTTCCAATTCTTTTGCATTAACAGCATTTTCGGGAAAGTCTTTTCAACCTAAAAACTCAAAACCTTTTACATTCAAATTATTCATATCATAATGAATTTCTGAAATTTGTGCCTCTAATGAAGCGAAGTTAAGATTTCTGCTAGTTTGTATGTCTAATTTTAAATTCATTTATTTGCTCCTTAGCTCTTTTACTTAAATTTCCAAAACCTTTTGCAGTTGGACATAACAAAGAATTTGATTGCTTTGGTTTTGCAACAAACCTTTTTCACATATTATCTCTCAGTGATGCTTTTTTGTTTGCATGACTAACTGTCAAAACATCGACTTCAATTTTTTGCCCAACTATATAATAATCGGAAATATTTTTCTTACTTAAAAGCATTTTATTTACAAAAACCACACCTTGATAATCATTTGGTAAATCACACCAAAAATAATTATTATTTAGTGATTTAATTTTACACAAAACTCGTTGTCCTACTTGCATAATCAAAATTATATTATAATTCAAAAATATTAATTTGGTCTTTTTTAGAAAGTGTTCCAAATACACCCATTTCAGTTAATTTTTGAGTAATAGTTTGATTAGTTTCTGTTCTTTTTACAAAATCTTCTATAGAATTAAAAGCTTTTTCCTTTCTTGCTTTAACAATATTAATTGCATTGACATCCCCAATACCATCTAGTGAAGAAAAAGGCGGAATTAAAGCTTTATTATCATAATCAATTTGCCATTCTGTAGCATCTGAACGATACAAGTCTATTTTTTGAATTTCAAAACCACGTGCTTTTAATTCCATAACAATTTCTAACATGTAACACAAATCTTCTTCTTTTTTTGTTGTTTTTTTAATTTTCATTCTTTCTTTTAAATCTTTAACAATTGGTTCCAACTCTTTTGGTGTTAGAATCATTTTATCAATATCTTTTGTATTAGAACGAATAGAAAAATAAACAGCATAAAAAGCAAGTGGGTAATATAATTTAAAAAAAGCAAGTTTCCATGCTTTTGCTACATAAGCTGCAGCGTGTGCTTTAGGAAAAAGATAACTAATTTTTTTAAGCGAATCAATGTATCAATCAGGTACATTTTGTGCAATTAAAAGCCTTTCTTGACTTTCACTAATTCCTTTCCCTTTTCTAACTTGTTCCATAATTTCAAAAGCATCAAAAGAACCTAAACCTTTGTTGATTAAGTAAAGCATAATATCATCACGACAAGAAATAACATCTTTTATTGTTAAATTTTCTTTAGTAATCAAACTTTCAGCATTACCTTGTCAAACATTTGTTCCATGAGCTAAACCACAAATTGCGATGATATCAGCAATGCTGGAAACTGGCGCAGTAACAAGCATACCACGAACAAAGTGAGTACCAAATTCTGGAATTCCCATTGCTCCTGTAGTTTCGCCTGCAATTTGTGATGGATGAATTTTTAAGCTTTTAGTAGATTTGAAGAGTTCTAAAATCTTAGGATCATTTTTAGGAATTTGATCCGCTTTTAAACCTGTTAATTTTTCAAGCATTAACAAAATTACAGGATCATCATGACCTAAAATATCAAATTTTAAAATATTGTTTTGCATTGGTTTGTAATCAAAATGTGTGGTTTTTCAATCTGATTTTTCATCATTGGCAGGATAGTTTACGGGTGTAAAGTCTTCAATTTCATAGTCATTTGGAATAACAACAATCCCTCCTGCATGTTTACCACTAGTTCTTTTAACACCATTAGCTTTTGTAGATAAAAAATCCATAAAGGTATGCGTAAAATAATTAACCTCTTCACTTAAATTAAAACGTTGGTCTAATTGTCTTTTTACTTCACTTAAATTTTTGGCATATCCAAAAACTGTTTTTTCGGCACTAGTTAAAACTGTTCCTGCTCTAAATGTATTTTTTTCACCAAAAATTTTACGAATAAAATTGTGCATTTTCAGTTGAATATCACCAGCAAAGTTTAAATCAATATCAGGAACTTTTTCTGCATTAAATCCTAAAAATGTCTCAAAAGGGATGTTTTGACCATCACGGTCTAATGGTTCACTACAATTTGGACAATTTTTGCTAGGCAAATCAAAACCACAAGAAACTTCAGATGTTTCTGAAAATTCTACATATTGGCAATTCAAACAAACATAATGTGGTTTTAGTGGGTTAACATCGGTTATACCGACTAGGTAAGCTACAATTGACGAACCAACTGAACCCCTAGAATCTACAATAGAACCTTCTTTCTTTGCTTCTTCAACAAGTTGTTTAGAAATTCAATAAACAACATCAAACCCTTGTTGAATGATTGGATCTAATTCTTTTTTAATTCTATCTAGAATAAGCTGGGGAAGTGGGTTTCCGTATTTTTTATGGGCAACTTCATAAGCAAAATCTCTTAATTTTTGACTTGAATTTTCAATTTTAGGTGGGTATAAATCCTCCTTAATTATTTCAATATTTTTGTCAATTTGATTAGCAATTAAATTTGGATTATCAACAACTAACTCAAAAGATAATTTAGAATCATTTAAAAAAGCAAACTGATCTAGTAATTCCTTTGTGTTAAAAAAATATTTATCAGGAAAAATATGAGAATTTTTATCCTTATCCCGGTAATCATAAAGTGGATGTGTGGCACCCCCAACACCTTTTGCATATATATATAGTTCATGAAAAATTTTTTCACGAGGTTCACAATATCTAACATCACCTATTGCTACAACAGGTTTATTATATTTTTTGCCTAAACCAATTAAATAAGATAATGCATCATGAATACTTTCTTCTAGTATGATTTCACGTTTAATTAGGTGTGTAAAAGCGATAGGGGGTGGTAGTTCAATAAAATCATAAATATGTATAATTTCTTCCACTTCTTCTTTTAAACCATATAGTAAAAACTCAAAAACTTGAGAATTTGGACCTCCGGTACCGATAAATAAATCACTATCTTTCTTAAGAGTGTCATAAAAAAGCAAAGGTTTATTGGCAATAAGGTTTTCGGTATTGGCAATAGAAACCATTTTATAAAGTTTTTTTAATCCCAACTGGTTTTTAGCAATAACTGTTATTTCTTTAGAAAAAACTCTATCAGGTTTTAATTCAAAAATTGTACTTTTTTCTTGTTGCAATTCAAAAACAGTTGAAATTTTTTGTTCTAAGAGTTGTTGTAAAAATGATTGTCAAACTTGAGCTAAAACTCTCGCATCATAATCAGCACGGTGGGCTACTGTTTCATCATAAATTACACCAATAGTTTTACTAACATATTTAAGGCTATGACTTTTTAAAGTTGGAAGTAAAAAACGCGCTACTTCTAAAGTATCGATAATAGGAACGGAAATTTTTGTTTTACCTTCTTTTATAAAGAGTTTTTGTAAAAATTTAAAATCAAATTTAGCATTGTGAGCAACCATTATCGAATCTTTAATAATAGTTGATATTTTTTTAAAAGCCTCTGATTTGGTGATCCCTTGTTCATCCACCATTTGTTGAGTAATATTCGTAATTGTTGTAATTTTTTCAGGAACTTTAACACCGGGATTTACAAAAAATTGGTGTTCTTCTATAATTTCATTATTTTCTACAACAACTGCACCAAATTCAATAATCTCAGAGTATTCTGGACTAAGCCCAGTTGTTTCTAAGTCTAGAACAACATATCTAGATTTTGATAAATCAAAATTCTTTTTTAAATTTAAAACTTTTTTAATTTGTGAAGAAATTGTAGAAAAAGTAGAACCATAAATAGCTTTTATGTTAGATTTTTTGATTGCTTTATACATATCTGGGAATGCTTGGACAGAATCCAAATCTGCAATTCCTATAGCTTTGTGTCCAAAATTTTCTGCTATTTTTACATAATCAGCCGGACTAGAAATGCCATCCATAGTAGACTTGGAAGTTCTAGCTGTTAATTCGACGCGTTTTTCATTTGCATCATCCACTAAAGTTAAAGAAAAATCTTCAGGTTTATCTATAACTTTTATTTTTTTAGGCTTTAATTCAACTATATCTTTAAAACGATTTTCAGGGTTAGATATTTCGGCTCAAACTTGTACATAGTCGTTTTCTGACAGTTCTAGTGGTTTAGCTAAATTAAAATAATCTATTCTTATTGCTTCTTTATAAAAACCATCTACTAAAAACAAGTTGTAACGAAATCTATTATTTTTGGTTTTGCTACTATTAATTTTGTAGATTTGACCTACAAAAGTGACAAAAGGTGTTGGATGTTTTCTAATATTTTCTAATTTGATGCTTTCAAAATCTTGTAATTTTGGAACATTATTAGAAATATTCCGTTTTTTATTAAAAGAAAAAGGTTTAACAAAAAGAGGAGTAACTGGAGAAGGCGGAAGTGGTTCTGGTCTTTCTTCAAATATAAAACTAACTTTTAAATTTTTTAATCCTAATTTTTGTGCTTTGTTTAAAAAAACTTGTTCATATTTTAAAACTTGTTCATATTGATCTTTATTAAAAACAAGGATTGTAAATTCTGCAGGTTGGTTTCGAATAATTTCACAGTTTTGAAAAAAACCTTCTTTATTAGTTATCATTTTCATTAAAAAGTTTGAGTATTCTCAAAACTCTTCATCTTTAAAATAATTTTGCTTAAAATCTAATTTTAAATTTATTTTAAAAGAATATTCCTGACCATAATTTTGATTAACTCTAACTACTGCAAGTAGTAAAGATTCAACATCTTTGATTTTTGGAATTATTTCTTTTTCTATAGTTAAATTTAAAATATCATCATTTGAAGTATTGTGGGTTAAACTTGCATCTTCCCAATTTGAAGGTATAGATCATTTGATAAAATCACAAAACTTTTTAAAAGCAGGGTTCATAATTCTCTTTCTAATTAATTTGCTAATTGTATAGCATTTTAAATCTTTTGCATAGTTTTTAAAAACTAATAATTAAGATAACTGCAAAAAAGAAGAAAACAAAAGAAGTTGAGTCAAACCTATCAAAAAAACCACCATGGTTTTTAATTATTTTAGAAAAATCTTTTATATTTAAAAATCTTTTTATAAATGAAAAAAATAAATCTCCAATAATAGCGGCTATTGGCAAAATTAAGATTAATAAAATCTGAAAAATAGTATTTTTAGAAACCATTGGCATAATCGAATGACCAAAAAAAGTAACTAAAAAAACAAATAAAGCACTAAAAATAAATGATGATAAAAAACCTTCTAAGCTTTTTTTTGGAGATACTTTTAAAGAAAAACTAAATATTTTATGACCCAAAACATTTCCTACAAGGTAACCAAAAACATCCGAGATAACCGCAATAAAGCCTAAAAATAAAACTAAATATACATTAAAAACATTTATTAATCACAACAGTTTAAAAAAAAGAGTTGCTAAGTAAATTACAAAAAAAACTACTACAATATTTAATAAAATATCCTTTTTATTTTTATTTTTAATTTCTAATAGAAATGCAACAACTACAACAACTAGTCCAATCAGAATGTTATAATCTCTAAATTGTTCAATTGTAAATTGAACTAATAATTTAGTAATGTCT
Organism: Mesomycoplasma sp.; assembly: GCF_056854695.1. Lineage (NCBI taxonomy): Bacteria > Bacillati > Mycoplasmatota > Mycoplasmoidales > Metamycoplasmataceae > Mesomycoplasma > Mesomycoplasma sp. The sequence continues at coordinate 64,300 of NZ_JBXGGF010000001.1, read as the reverse complement.
GAATTATTTGAGGTTGTTTCTAAATTTTGATTATTCAATAAAATTTCTATGACGTTGACTGGTAAAAAATAAATATATAATGGCACCAAACTTAAAATAATTCTGGAAAACTTATTAAGTTTAAAATGTTGAAAAATTTCATAAACACTATAAACAAGAACTAATGCAAATAAAGCAAAACCTATGGCCCTGCCTATTTGGTGACCATAATAAGTTGCAAATAAAATTGGAAAAACAATAAGAAGCATTACAATACTTATAATGCTTCTTTTTAATAAATCATTAATTTTTTCGTTTTTAAATTTTAGCATCTTAAAAGTTCAAAATGGATGATGATTTTTCACTTAAATTTTTTTCAATTTTATCAATTATTTTATCAACATGTTTTTGAATTTCTGCTAAATAATGTTTCTTTTCATCTTCACTTAAGTCTTCATTTTTTATAAGTTTATTAATATCTTGACGAATTAGACGAACCTTAACTTTTGCTTCTTCTTCATATTTTTTTAATGATTTTACTAATTCTTTTCTTTTATCTGTTGTGAGTTCTGGGAAAATCAAGCGAACTTGATTTGCTTCTTTTTGAACTTGAACTTCCAGTTTATGAGCTACAATAACACTAGCAATTTCTTTAACTAAGTTAATTTCATATGGACGAATTAAAAGTTGAAGAGCTGAAGGAACTGTGATAGTTGCTACTTCATTAATCGGTGTCAAAGTACCATAGTAATCAACTTTAATTGCAGCAAGTATTTGAGGATTTGCTCTTCCTATGCTAATTTTTGAAAAGCTTTTTTCTAAATGTGAAAAAACTTCCAAAGATTTAGACTCTATTAAATCTATAAAAAAATTAATTTCCTTTTTACTTTCCATTTTAATACACCTTTGTATGTTTTATATGACCTTGAATTACATTAACTATCGAATCTTTTTCTTTAATATCAAAAACAACTAATTTTAATTTATTATCTCGCGCCATTGAAAATGCTGTGGAATCCATAACTTTCAAATTTTTTTGAATAACTTCATCATAAGTTATTTCATCATAGCGAACTGCATTTGGATTTGTATTTGGATCTGAATCAAAAACACCATTTACATTATTTTTACCAACTAAAATTAATTTAGCACCCATTTCGGAAGCAAATAGTGTTGTTGCACTATCTGTTGTGAAATAAGGACGACCTGTTCCTCCCACAAAAATAATGATATTTTCATTTTCTAAGTATTTTCTAGCTTTTTCATTAATGTAATATTCACAAACTCTAGGGTCTGTGTTAATAGAAGATAAAACTCTTGTTTTTAAACCTAGATCATTAAAAACTGATTCTAAAGCTAATCCATTCATAATAGTTGCTAACATACCAATGTAATCAGCTTTATTACGTTTAATTCCATTTTTTTCCGCAGAGGCTCCACGTCAAAAGTTTCCACCCCCTATAACAATAAGAATTTTGTGACCTAGTTTTCGAACTTGCGCCAACTGTGAACCTATATTTCTAACTAATTCATAATCAATTGCAAGTGATTTTTGCTTATTCGCAAGGCTCTCGCCCGATAATTTAATTAATATTGTTTCTGGCATAAATTTACTAACTTGTTCTAATTAAGGTTTATTTCTAAACTTATATAAATTTTAATTAAAAATACTAAAAAATAAACTATTTTTAGACAAAAAAGTTATTTTTTTTCTTTTTTTTACTTTTTGCAATAAAAATTTAATTATAAATATGATGAAAAAGCTATTAAAAAAAATTTTATTCAAAAGTATTACAATCACACCCTTGCTATCTCCGCTTGTTTTATTTAATCAACAAATAAACCAAAAACCTATTCAAAATATTAGTTTTGACTTCGATGATTTAGCCGAAAAGCTTTATTTTTATAAATTTTCCAACTATGCGGGCAGAAGTATCAAAATAGGTGTGATGCTTTATAGTCCAACTAATAAGAAAAATCAATTATTGTTAGAAAATTTACAAAAAATTTTTAATTATTTTGTTAGTAAGCCAAAAATTTTAACAGTTAATTTTAGTTCTGAACATAGTTGAGTAGAAGGTTTGGAAATCCTACATAATCAAAATGTAGAACTAATTTTACATTTATATCCTTTAAATTTAGACTTTTTACTAGAAAAAATTAGAATTAAAAATGAAGCATTTACTTTTGATGAAATTTTGAATTTTTATAGTAATACTGATGGTATAGTACATTTTTTTGATGCAGATAATGTTGTTGGAAAATCTGTTTTTACTAAACTTTCTATTTTAGCGAAAACAGAAGACAAACAAAGACGAAAGCATTCTCCGTTAACAATAACAAAAACAATAGATAGTCAAAATTCTGGTTTAATTGCTCCTCATTTTATAATTCCAAAATTGAAGTACAAAATTGAAAATCAATTTAGAAATGCAACAATAGAGTATTATCCAGCAATTGTTAGTGGGGCTTTATTTAGTCAACTATTAGCTAATTATAGTTCTTTGCAAAATTCTAAAATTAATAATGAGAACACTTGAGCAGCACTTTCTTTAAACAGTTTAAACTCTGAAAATCAAAATTTTTCTTTTAATGGAATGCATGTTGCAGAAGGTTTTGGTTATATAAATTATGAAAAATCTTTGCGTTTTTTAAAAGGGTCTGAACCAAATTCAGAACACGTTTCTCAAGATTATAACGAATCCAAAACTTTCTCTATGTTTAATATGAAAAAAGGTGATAAATTATCTGCTTTGTTATTTTTTTCTACTAAAAATGACAAAGAAATTTTTAATGATAAACCGAAAATAACAGAAGAAGCAACAACTATATGACAAAACATTTGAAATCGTTTACAATTTTGAAAGAATTGATTTCCAGATAAAACAAAAATAGTTAATCAAAAAGAAACAAAATTAAAATTTAATGATTTCGATATTTATTTAGAAGTGCTAAAAGGTTCTTGACAAGTGCTTATGGTTGCAGATTCGCAACTAACAAATTTTGACAAAATAAATTTTCAAGCTTTTGAAGATGGAGTTTATAGATTGCGTGTAGAATCTAAAAATTTTGATTCAAATTTAAATTATAAATACAATGTTTTTTGAATAATTAATACACTTAATGTTGATGCATAGTTAAAAGAATTAATGCACTAACAATTCCTAATGCAAACAAAATTAAGGTAATATGTCAAGATTTAGAAGAATCATTTCTTAAGTGTATGAATTCAGGAACTAATTCTATAATAACCACAAAAGATAGAATAGCTCCACCACTTGCATTAAATAAAGGTAAAATTCACCCTTGTTCTTGAAAAAATTTATTTGCAAAAGCACCAATAATAATAATTGGAACAAGAATTAATGTAGTTAAAATATTGTAAACAACGGATTTAAAAATAGTCTGCCCATATTGAACTTGACGGTAATGAACAATTAAAATTTCAATCAACATATGGGCAACGAAAGTACCTATTAAAAATCAATTTACGCGATCTCCTGCAGTAACTTTCGAAACTAAAGAACCTAAAATAAAACCATCAATACTTCGATGAGAAAGCAATAAAATTATAGCTAATCAAGCTTTTTTCGGATTATCCACATCTGAAAAATTTATGATGTGGTCACCATGATCATGACCATGGTGGTTGTTATGAACTTCACCGCCAAAAAAACGTACAAAAATATAACGAAATACAAAAACAGTAGTAAGTCCAACAATTGAACCACCACCAATTATTAGTGCAAGAATACTTAAATGGCTAGGTATAGTTCTTTGTTTTTCAGCAAATGTTTCAGCACCTTCAAATGATTCACGCAGAAGTCCAACAGTGGCAACCATAAGAAGCAACCCAGAACTTAGTGCATATAGATAAATATTGCTAGATGGTTTGATTTTTGGCTTAATCCAAGCAACTAAAAAAACCAATAAAATTGGGACAGCTAAAATAATAGCTAAAAATGTTCACAAGTTTACAAATACATTAAAGTAAAAATTGGAACTATGATAAATAAATGAGGAGATAAGAACACCTCTTTCTACTTGCTTTTAAAAATATAAATTCAAAATTATATAAAAAATTTTTTTATTTTTTAATAATAAGTGAATTTTGGTTCATATCAGGGTGTTTTTCAAGTCCTAAATAATCCAAAATAGTTGGTGCTATCTGTGCCAAACTACCATTTTCTAATTTTAAATTTTTATCTGTGCTAATTAACATTACAGGGAATGAAGTGTGTTTTGTAGATGGTTTGTTATTTTCATCTTCGGTTAATTCTGCATTCCCATGATCTGCTGTAATAAATAAAGTATAGTCATTATCTTCAACTCATTTAACAATTCTTCCTATTTGAGTATCTAAAACTTCACATGCTTCAATAGTTGATTGCAAATTACCAGTGTGACCAACCATATCAGGATTTGCAAAATTCATAATTACTAAGTCAAATTGACCACCTTGCTCAAGTAAAGCATCTGTGATTTCTACAGCTGACATTTGAGGCGCATCAGCATATGATTCAACTTTTAGCGAATCAACCAAAATCCTTTTGGCCTTATCAAGTTCTAACTCAACCCCTCCATCCATAAAAAATGTGACATGAGCATATTTTTGAGTTTCAGCTAACCTAAGTTGAGATAACCCTGCTTCTGAGACCACTCTTCCCAAGGGATAATTAACTTTCATTTCCTCAAAAGCAATATCAGAATCAATACCTTCATATTTCATCATTGACACAAAAACATTGGTTTTTACAGCTTTTTTAGGTTGATAATCATATAAATTTGTGCTCAAAATCAAATGTGATAATTGTCTTGCTCGATCAGGTCTAAAATTGAAAAAAATTACTGAATTTTTATCAGTTAAAAAATCAGAACTAGCTATTTCAGAATTAATTGCTGGTACAAAAAATTCATCTGTAATTTGACTAGAATATTGTTGATTAATGTAGTCTTTTACATCTACAAAAGTTTTAGCACTTTCTCCACAAATGGCTTGGTAACCTAGTTCAACACGATCAAACATTTTGTCACGATCCATGGAATAAAAACGACCTGCAATACTTGCAATTTTATAACCTGATTTTTGTGATAATTTGGCTTCTAATTTTTCTATAGAAGGCAAAATCGAACTTGGCGCCACATCTCGACCATCACCTAAAATATGAACATTGAGTTTTTTCACTCCGTATTGAGCAGCAAAATCAATCAAAGCAAAAAGATGCTCTTCATGTGAGTGCACTCCACCTGGGGATAAAAGTCCTATAATTTGCAGAGGTGTGTTGGTTTTTATTGAATTTTCAAAAGCCTTAATAAATTTTTCATTTTTAAAAAATGATTTTGTTTCAAGAGCATTGTTAATAATTGAAATTCCTGTATATACAACAAAACCAGCTCCAATTGTTAGATGCCCCACTTCACTATTTCCCATTTGACCCGCAGGCAAACCAACAAACTCGCCTGATGCTTGAATTAGTGAATTTGGATAGTTTGCAAACAAATTATCAAAATTGGGTGTTTTTGCTAAAGCAAAACCATTTCCTTGCTTATCTTTTCTAATTCCAAGACCATCTATGATGGTTAAAACGACAGTTTTTTTTTGTTTTGTGTTCATTTTTTACCTATCTTGCATTTTTAACTGAACGCATTACAGCGCGCACTTGTGCTTCAGATGGTTTTCTTCCCATTTGCATATACATTGCTCTAATCATATTTTCATTAATTGGAGGATTTTCTTTAATTTGTTTTTCAAACATTTTTTTAGAAACTACTAAAGCAATAATCCCACCGACAATAAACATAATAATTGCAACTGCAATTGTTATTCCAATTCAACCAGCTAGGGATACGCCACCTACTGTTTCACTTATGCTTTCAGTTGTTGTTGCGTCTTGTAATAATTTAATCATATTTACTCCTTATTTTTAAAATTTAATTTTTCTAAAACTTTTTGCGTGATACTAAAGTGATATTTTACATTGTTATACAAAAAATCTATTCCATGTTTTTGAATTTCTAAAATACAATAACTTATTATTTTATCAATTTGGTTAGAACCTGCTGGTAATTTAGTTTTTCATTTAGCTTCACGTCTAATCATTTTTGAACTCAAGTGCTCTTTAGCAATAATTGAGGCAGCTCCTGCTTGTTTAAGTCATTCATCTGCTTTTTTAGCTAAAATAATTGGATATTTTTCAAAATTTCAAGCTTGTGTTTTTAATTGAGTGTAAATTTTTTGCAAATATATAGAAAAACGCTCAGATGAAACAAAACCATCTATGAAAATTTGACTAATTTCTAAATTAGCAAAATAGTTTTTGGCAAGTTTTTTTAAAATTTTTAAATACAATATAGTTTTTATTTCATGAGAATTATAACCTTCATCAATTAATTTATTGTATTTATCCATATCCAAACTAATCACTTCAAATATAATTTCTTTTTTTAATTCATCAGCTATTTTGTTTAATTTATTTCCAGTTAACATTTTAGAATCAACAATTTGATTAATTAAATCAGGTTTTATATCTTGAATTTTAAACAAAGTACAACAAACTGTTAGATTAGTAAAATACTCTCCCACTCCAACTTCATCACATCCAATAATATATTTATTTGCATCAATTTTATATTCAAATTGATAAGATTTTGAATTAGCTTCCAACACGTTCCTTAATTTTTTCATAAATTTTTTTAAGCACTAATAGTTTATTTACTTTTCAACTAATATAGTCAATAATTTCCACAGGATAATCTTTAGCTTTAATGAAGTTTATATTATCCTTCAAAATCGCATAATCTATCTCTGTTGTTTTTTCAAAAGCCACCAAACAAAAAGCAATAATAATTTTATTATTTTTATCAAGAATAACAACATCGATTGTTAAATTTCCTATTTTATAATCTATTTCAATTTTTAAATTTTTGAATGTTTGCGAAAGTTTTGAAACAAAATCTGATTGAAAATTTAAAAATCGTTTATTTAGTTTACTTTTATTCAATTTATCTAAATCTTTATCAGCATAACTTAGTTGTTGTTCGGCTGATAAATCTAAAAATCGAATTCATTGTTGAAAAATATCAAGATCTTTAGAATTAGAGTTGTTTACAATATTATCACTTAAAATTGATTTGCAAATAATCATTTTTTCTTTTGCTCTAGAGGTGGCCACATTTAAAGCGTGCTTTCCACCCTTTCTCGCTATATAAGTTGATGTTAAAGAGGTTGTGGAATCGTAAACAACTGAAATAATCAATAAATCTGCTTCTTCACCTTGTATATTTTCAAGATTATTAACAATCAACTCACCTTTAGAAATTGATTTTTCTAAATCTGGATATGAGTCAAAAATAATTTTTTCAATAATATTTTGTTGTGCAGCATTAAAAGATAATAAAATAATCTTTTTATATTTATTTATATTTTCTTGAGCTAATTCAACTACCAATTTAGCTTCTTTTACATTTGTTTGATTATTTCATTGACCATCAACATTGATAACTTCTATACTTTTATTAATATATTTGTTAAAATGATTAGCTACTTTTAAATCCGACTCATAAAAATTTTTAGAATTAAATGTCATTAAAGCGGCATTTTTTGAACGGTAATTCTTATCCAATAACACACTAAAAACACCAATAGAATGCGCGTATTCTAAAAGTGAATCAATATTCCCAAATGCGTCATCTTCGTATTGGTCTGAAAACTTACTAGCAAACCAACGCACAGGTTGCATTTGTTGTTTGTCACCTGCAAATATTTTAATTTTAGCCAAATACATCAATGGGAATGCTTCTTCCAAAAACATTTGTGATGCTTCATCTACAATTAAATAATCAAATGGTTTTTTGTCATTTTCAAACATAGTTAATTCGATATCTGGTGTTATTATTAAAATAGGAAACAAAATATTGATTATTTCAAAGTGTTTTAGCAAAAATTGCTGTGGTGAAATTTTCTTATCTTGCTTAACACTCATCCTAAAATTTTTATAGAGTTGTTTTAATTTTGGATTATTGTTTATTGTAGAATTGACCATTTTAGAAATTTTGCTACAATGATACATAAATAATTTTTCATCATCACTAACTTGACTTATTTCAGGGAAAGTTAAGCTTAAAAAATCATGAATTTCCATCAAGTTAGAAAGCTCTAAATTTTCAATTTCCTCAAAAATATCTTTTAGGTTCCCATTGTAATTTTGCAATTTATCTAGAATTAATATAATATCTTCTTCAAACGTTTTTTTAAAATTTTCTAATATTTTTTCATATCATTTAGGTTTTCTTTTTAGTTGTTCTTCCAAGATATTTGCCCGAAGTTTTTTTATTGTTTTGGGAGATTGGCTTGGATTGATATTTATTTTTTTGTTTAATTTAAAAATAATTTCAGCAATTTTTAAACTAAAAATAGAATTAGCTTTTTTTATAGTATTATATGCTTTCAATTTAGTATCAACTAAATTATTATCTGAAAAAATTTTATTAATAATACTTACATATTCCTTATCAAATTCTGAAAATATAGGAATAGAATCAACATCTTCTGCTTTTTCAAAATATTCGATTAACTCTATATATTGCTGGATAGGATCATAAAAATTTTTATAATTTTCACTTTTATCATTAACAACAAATAAACAAAATAAAGACATTTTCTTTAATCTTTTTCTTAAAACGGTTAAAGCTGCTTGTTTTTGTGAACTAACTATTGCTGTTTTTTTAGTTATTATAATGTTTGCAATAATGTTTGCAATAACTTGAGATTTTCCTGTGCCTGGTGGGCCTCAAATAATAGTGTTTTGTACTAATGAAGAAATATGTGCATAATCTTGGACAAAATTAGTAGGTTGAATTTTAAAAAAACCACTCAAATTTTTTGAAAATATGGTGTTTTCAACTTGATTTTTGCAGTAATTCTTATTAATTTGTACTTCAAGTTGGTTTTGAATTTCACCACTTTGAATCATTTTTTCTAAAATTGTGTGTTGGTAACCACCACTAACATTAAACAAACCTAACACAAAACCAGGTTCAAATTTTATTTGACTTCCAAAAAGTAAATTGGTTGAAACTTTATATGTTAAATCAGGGATTTTAAAATCATTTTTAACTGAGTCCTTAAATATCGATATTAAATTGTGAATAGATAATTCGCTAAAATTAAAATCTAAAGAAAATTCAATATTAATTTTTTTTAAAAAAGCAATAATTTTATGGTTAATTTTAATTGAACTGTCGGTAATAAGAATTGGCCCAGTTGTTCCAAGAACAATATTCGCTTCTTTCACAAAAAGTGGAGCAAAAATTTTTTTATCCTCTATAGATAAAGATATATATAAAAAACCTATGTGTATTAGCCAAATATTTCTGTTTTTATTGATATCATTAGCTTTTTTAATAAAACTTTTTCAATTCGCAAGACTTGTTTGTTTTTTTTTGGTAAATAATTCTATTTGTTCTTGTTTAGTGGTTTCAAAGTCTACTGAAAATTTATTTATAATAGTAGAATTTCAATTTAAATCCATTTCATTAGCAAGGGATTTAATATCTTCGAGTTCTGAAGCATTGGATAAAAATTTTATAATTTCATCAATATTGTTATTTTGTAATGGAACAGAGGTGGATTTCTCATGTAAAACCTTTTCCAAATTTGAAGGACTTAGTAATAAAAATAAATCAAAATAAAATTTATCATCAACCTTTGTATAAATTGCAGAATCGGATTTTCGAATATCAATAAGATTTGTCAATAATCGTTCAAAAGGTTTTGTCTTATTTAATTTTCCACCATCAATATTATCATTGCTCATTATGTTCATCACAATCTCTTTTTTATTTTAAAATTAATTTAATTTATTAAGTGAATCAGAAATAAATTTAGATGTTGAACCTACAATTAAACTTACATAGTTTGCGCCAACAAAGACACCAGAAACTCCATTTATTTTTTTTAACTCATCTATATTTATGTTTTCTAATGTGTTTAAAAAAATCGTTACTCTGGAAAAAGTAAATTCAGTTTTTTTTATATTTTTACTTCCTAGTAACAAATTCACTAATTTGTTAATATCAAATTTAATATCATCTGTGTATTGAATATGGTTATTTGGCTTGTTATATTTTTTGGTCATCATTTTGCTAAATTTGCCAAAAGTAAAAAACTGAATAAATTTATAAATAAAATACGAAAATTTTTTCATAACAATGTTTCTTGAATAATTATAAATTATAACTATTATTTGACACTTATGCTAAAATTAATCAGTTATGGAAGATAGATTAGTTAGTGGAATTACAGCAACTGGAAAATTAACACTTGGAAATTTTTTGGGTGCTATTAAGCCTTTTTTAAAAATTCAAAACCAACATGAATCTTTTATTTTTGTAGCAGATTTGCATGCTTTAACTATAGATATAAATTCTAGCGAGTTGAATCAAAATAGAAAAAGCATTTTTGCAATGTACTTAGCTTGTGGTATAGATCCTGAAAAAACACATATTTTTTTTCAATCACAAATTCATGCTCATTCAGAGCTTTATTGATTGTTGCAATCAAGAACTACAATAGGTGAACTTTCTAGAATGACACAATTTAAAGATAAAAGTAAGATTCAACAAGATAATAAAACTGAAAAAGTACCCACCGGTTTGCTAACATACCCTGTTCTAATGGCTGCTGACATTTTGCTTTATAACCCTAAATATGTTCCTGTAGGTGCAGATCAATTGCAACATTTGGAATTAACAAGAAATATTGCTTCACGTTTTAACAATCTTTACGGAACTAATTTTAATTTGCCTCAAGCAATCACTGCCAAAGAAACGGCGAAAATAATGTCACTAACAGACCCTACTAAAAAAATGTCAAAATCTACAAATAATTTAAACTCTGCTATTTTTTTACTTGATAATCCTGAAATTGCTTATCAAAAAATACAAAAAGCAGTAACAGATTCTGAAAATAAAATTTATTTTTCTGACGAAAAACCGGGTGTGTCTAATTTGTTGAATATTTTTATTGGTCTTTCTAATTTGACTAAAGAGGAAACCATTAAATATTTTGAGGGTCAAAATTATAAATTTTTAAAAGAAAAAGTTGGAAATCTAGTTAAAGAATTTTTAATAGATTTACAACAAAAATACTATAAAAATATAGAAAATATAGAAAATATAGCCGCTACCAGTGCTATTAAAGTAAATAAAATTGCAAATGAAAATTTAAATAAAATAAAATCTTTAATGGGGCTTTAAAATGAAATTAAATAAAGAATTAAATATATATACATCTTACTTTTTATCTTTTGTTATTTTGAAAAACTTCCCTGAATCCAAACTAGGAATGTGTGGTGTTTCTGACGAAGGATTTTATTGTGATTTTGAATTTCCACAACCTTTATCAAATACAGATTTGCCTAAGATTTCAAAGTTAATATCTAAATTTTCAAAAAGTGATTTAGTTATTAAAAAAAATAATAATAAAACAGTAGATTTTTCAAATCAAAAATATAGACAAGAATTATTAAATGATGCAAAAACAAATTTAGACACAATTAATTTTTTTGGTATTTTTGATCGTAATGAAAAAGTATTATTTGAAGATTTTTCTATCTTTGAAATAAGTGATTTTGAAGCAAAAAATATTAAACATTTTGAATTACTAAATGTTGGTGGTGTTTACTGAAAATCTGATAGTAGAAATCAACAGCTTACAAGAATTTATGGAACTTGTTGAGAGACTAAGGAAGATTTAGAGCAATTTTTAGCTATTTTAAAAGACAGAAAAGAGCGAGATCATAGAAAAATTGGTAAAGATTTAGGAATATTTACATTTAGTAAATATTTTGGTTTAGGTTTTCCTGTTTGATTAGAAAATGGAATGAAAGTTCATAATAAAATAAAAGAAAAAATTTTATTTTTGGACAGAAAATACGGTTTTAAAGAAGTATCAACACCACATTTTGGTCAAGATTATTTATACAAAATTTCAGGTCACTTAGCACACTATAAAGATGACATGTTTAATCCTATAAAAATGGAAAATGATAACTTATATCCAAGACCTATGACTTGCCCTCATCATATTATTTTGTTTGAGCAATTAAATGTTAGTTACAGGCAATTACCATTAAGGATTTCTGAACAGTCTAGACTATATAGATATGAAAAATCAGGAGCTTTAACTGGTTTAGAACGTGTGCGTTCTATGGAACTTACAGAAGGACATATTTTTATTTCTAAAAATCAAGTTTATTCTGAATTTAGTCACTTATTTAAAATGATTTTCGAAGGACTTAAATTATTTGATATCGAAATAGACTATATTTCTTTTTCAAAAAGAGATCCTAATAATAAAGAAAAGTTTTTTGATAATGAAGAAATGTGAATTAATGCTGAATCTAGTTTAAAACAAATTTTAGATGATAATAAAATAAAATATGTAGAAAAAATTGGTGAAGCTGCATTTTATGGACCTAAAATAGATTTTCAAATAAAAACCGTTATGCAAAAAGAAATAACAGTTTCAACTCTTCAATTAGACTTTTTGTTACCTACTAAATTTAACATTAGTTTTACTAATGAGTTAAACCAAAAAGAAACACCTATTTTAATTCATAGAGGATTAATTGGAACTTATGAACGTTTTATTTCTGTCCTTCTAGAACAAACTAAAGGAGTTTTGCCTTTTTGACTTTCACCAAATCAGATATGTGTTATTCCTGTTAAAGATGAACATTCCAAATATGCTAAGGAAATTTATCAAAAATTATTTGATTTTGGCTTTGAAGTAGAATTGGACGATAGAAATGAAAGAATATCTAAAAAAATTAGAGAGGCACAAATTCAAAAAGTAAAATATCAAATTATTATTGGAGATGATGAAATAGCAAAAAATGGAATTACTTATCGTAAATATGGTCAGGAACAATCTTTTTTTACAACATTAAAAGATTTTATTGAGCAAGTAGATAAAGAACGTGTTTAAAAAAACAACCAAAATACCTGATTTTGTTTTTGCTATTTTAATTTTTTTCATACCGATTATTTTATTGTTTGGACTTTTTTCTCCTGATTTTTACAAAGAAGAAAAAATAAAATTTGGTTATTTATTCCTAATTTCTTTTTTATGTTTTATTTTTTCATTATCCATATCCTTTTTGTGAATAAAATTAAAAATTGTAAGTTTTAATTTTATTTTTTACTATCCCGTTATTAATTTTAGTTTTATATTAATTTTGTTAACATATAATTTGACGGGTAATTCCGGTTTAATTGCTTTGAGGGTTCTTTTAGTAATTTCGAGTATTTTTTTAATCATTCCTTCATTAATTTTAAAAGAAAAAATAAAAACCTCAATGATTCAAAAGTCATTGAGGTTTAAAAGCAAAAAATAGTTTTATTTATATTATAAAGAAATAAGCTTTTCTTCTATCATTAAGTTTTTAATTTCTTGAATAGCTTGTTCTTCATCTTCTCCTTGTGCTTCTATTTTGATATTTGTGCCTTCTTTCACACCTAATCCCAAAATATTCATAATAGATTTAGCACTACCAGATTTATCTCCATTAAACATTTTAATTTCTGACTGAAATTGTTTACATAATAGTGATATTTTAGATGCTGGTCTAGCATGAAAACCTTGTGCATCAATCACTTTAGCTTCAAATGATACCATTATTAATCCTTTTTTATTGTTTAAAAAATTCAAAAATAAAAAAAACAGCTTTTAGCTATTTTTTAGGTCAATTTTTTTGATATGGAGCAAGTGAAGGGAATCGAACCCTCACAATCAGCTTGGAAGGCTGAAGTTCTGCCATTAAACTACACTTGCATTGTTAATCATTTATAAACCTATTAAGAAGTTTATAAATGATTATAGATGGTTAATATATTGAAGATTTTGGCAAATCTATTTAAATAAACTATCAAATTTTGAAAGATTATTTAAATTCTCAATATCCATAATTATAACTCTTTTTTTAAAAAATAAACAAATTTTTTTTAAATTTTTTTTATTTTTGATTTTTTGCTATGACAATCTCTACAACGTGCCTCATATTCTTCTAAATCCCCAATAAGAGTTTGATCAGTAAAATTTCTATGTGTTCGAGTTGATGTTGTGGCAGCACGTTTACAAATGGCACAAACCGCTTGTAATTTAGTAATATTTTCTGCTAATGCCATTAATTTTGGCATAGGACCAAAGGGTTGACGTAAATAATCTTGATCCAAACCACTCACCATGACCCTAATCCCTTTATTTGCTAATGAATCTAAAAATTCAATAATATCATCTTGAAAAAATTGAACTTCATCTATAGCTATTGCTTGGTATTCTGCGGCTTCAAATAATTGTTGAATTTCATCAACATTTTCTACACTAAAAGTTGGTATTTTTAATCCTGAACGTGAAATAATTTCACAACTAGAAAATCTTTGGTCTATTTTAGGCTTAATTACCAAAGTGTTAATGTTAGCATATGATAATGTTCTTATGCGCTTAATTAATTCATCAGATTTTCCTGAAAACATAGGACCTGTTATTACTTCAATAATACCCTCAAAAAATTTTTTGTACATAACACCTCTTTATATCTACTCACCTTTATAAATAATTAATTCTTCAGCTATAATATCAACATTAGAATCTGGGTTTGCTAATTCTATCTTCTTTTTTTCAAAAAAATCAATTTTAGCACTATTTTTTGTATAAACATTTTCAAATACAAAAAAACTAGACAAACTGGTAACAAAAGTTACAATTGCGTTTATAAATGAAATTGCAACAAATAAGTTGATGGCAGTTGGATTAGGATTTTTAGTTATAGCATAAGCCGAAAGAATGCCGTTAAATACAGACATAACTATTAATAAAATACTACAACTTAAAAAAATTAATTTAGATATTCTTGCTTTTGTTTGTAATTGAATAACTTTTGATTCTATTTTTTGCAATAGTTCATTTTTATTCATGATTATTTCGTAGTTTTTTTTTTTTTTTTTGATTGATAAATATTTAATAAACTTTTGGGTGGAGAAATTTTTAAGAAAATTGCGTTGAAAAGTTCCATTTGAAGATTTTCACAATTTTTGTATTTTCCAAGTCTATTTTCATACAAAATTAGTTCTAATTTTAAAAAATCATTAATTTCTTGATTTCTTAGCCATCTGTTTTTAATCAAAAACAAAGCAAATAAAGCATTCACTAAACTAATGGATAAATTTATTCATAAAATAAAAATGGGTCATTGATCTACTTTGTTGCCTTGGTCATCAATATATAAAAATAAATTAGCAAAAGTTTTTAGTGTCTCAAGTTTTGGCGATGCTAGTTTAAAAATTCCCATTAATGTTGAAAAAAAGGCAAAAAAAATACTAAATAAAGAAAATAATCAAAATAAAAATTGAAAAATTTTTGCTTTAGTTAATGTTTTTTTGTATAAAAATTTAGCAAAAGATAAAGCATCAGTCTCTAATTTTGAGCTTGTTATAATCATTTTTTTCCTTCAAAAATAGCTTTTTTAATAATTTTAAATTTTAAAACAGATTTTTTAGCAAAATAAAAATCACTAATTTTGTCATAATCTTGTTGAAAATCTGAGTAAGAATAATCAGGATCTTGAGCAACTCTAAAATAAATATAACTAAGTTCTCGTTGAGCTTTTTTATAATCTTTATATTTCATAACTACTCTATAAACTGATAGAAAAATATTGATAAAAAAAGTTAAAATAATAAACAAAGCCAAAACAATAGTGAAACCCAAATCACCAATAATTGTTTTTGTTTCTGACTGAATATTATTGTATCTATGAACTTCAACAATAACAACAGCAATTGCTAAAGCAAGAACAATTATATTAGCAAAAAATAATATTCATCTAACGACTAAAGCTGCATAGTAAGCAATAATTTGATTGCGTCTAAATTGGCTTTGTTTTTGATTTATAAAATCAATAAGTTTTTCTCTATTTGTATTCATAACATTATTTTTATGATTTTTTTAAATTAAAAATTTTAAATGCTTGTTTGTTGAACTGATTTTTATTAAGAACGCTTTTTCAATTTTGTTTGGTAAAAATGTATTTAAATTTCCCATTTATATCATGTTCAATACTGAAAGAAAATTTTTCAAGCAACATTTTTAAGACAAATACTATTCAGAAAAGAATGAAAAAGATTATTGTTAAACTAAATAAGACATAAGGTCATTGCCCAATTAATTTCAATTCGCCCAAACCTACTCTTCCAAGGTAAAGTCAATTTGGATTTCAAGCAATAAAAGTTTTTGTGTCTACACTATCACTTCTTAATAATGCAAAAAATATTCAACTTAAGAAAAAAATAAATAGAGCATATACAAATGTGATTAAAATAGATTTTAATAATACTTGAGTTGTGAGTTTGTGTTTAGGAGGTTGAATAATTTGCAAAAATATTGGTAGCACTAAACAAATTAAATGAGTGATTAAAAATTCTCAGAAAAAGTGTGAGTCATAACTTCAGTGTAAACCAGGAAAAATCGAAGAAAATTTCTCCTTATCTAAAACTAAATTAGGAAAAATTCTATTTATAGTTTTAAAGTAGGTTTCTGTGGAGATACTAATTTGAGGTGAGGCCAGAGCCAAAGATGAACCTATAAAAGCTGGTACAACTCAATATTTAACATAATGTGTTTTATTAAATAATAAAGCTGTAGCTGTTGCCAAAACTAAAATTCGACACATGTGCAAAGGTAAATATTCTCATTTATTAAAATAGTCTTCAACTTCTAATAAAACAATTCTAGAAACATAAGAAAATAATCAAATAAATAAACCAATACTTAAAAAAATTATTTTAATTTTTTTAAAATTTGAAGCAAAAATATCTCGAGTTTGATTAGCATATCATGTTCTAAGCGACTTTCGAAAAAGGTATATACTAATTAGAATAACAATAGCAAAAGTAACTGGAATATAAAAAAATAATTTAGCATATTCTAATGTATTTGGGTTACCTTGTCACTGAAAATATTGTGGCAACATAAAAGAATCTCCTTTTTAATTGGTTAAAATTATTAACCTTATATTTTATCAAATATTTATTTTGTAAAAATATAAATAATTTACAAAATAAATAAAAAAAATTAACTTTTACAAGTTAATTTATATATATGTATTTAAATAGTTCTTTCAAAACTGAATAGTATATATAAATATCAATGTTGGGCATTGAAGTTTTAAAATAACCTTAAGTTATTTATAACTTTTTTAAATGTTGAATTTATTAGTATTGGTAAGCTAAATGTATTACTACACTTACACCGCCAACCTATCAACCTCATCGTCTATAAGGAATTTCATAAGGAATACTCATCTTTGAGGCAGCTTCCCGCTTAGATGCTTTCAGCGGTTATCTGTTCCGTACTTAGCTACCCAGCTATGCCTTTGGCAAGACAACTGGAACACCAGCGGTACGTCCACTCCGGTCCTCTCGTACTAAGAGCAGCTCTCATCAATATTCCAACGCCCACATCAGATAGGGACCGAACTGTCTCACGACGTTCTGAACCCAGCTCACGTACCGCTTTAATTGGCGAACAGCCAAACCCTTGGAACCGACTCCAGCTCCAGGATGCGATGAGCCGACATCGAGGTGCCAAACCTTCCCGTCGATGTGATCTCTTGGGGAAGATTAGCCTGTTATCCCCGGGGTAGCTTTTATCCGTTGAGCGACGGCCATTCCACAATGTACCGCCGGATCACTAAGTCCTGCTTTCGCACCTGCTCGACTTGTAGGTCTCGCAGTTAACCACACTTTTACCTTTACGCTCTACATATGGTTTCTGACCATATTGAGTGTAGCTTTGAACACCTCCGTTACTCTTTAGGAGGCGACCGCCCCAGTCAAACTACCCACCACGCACTGTCTCTCTTCCAGATAATGGAAGCAGGTTAGAAAATCAATTTAATAAGGGTGGTATTTCAAGGTTGACTCCACACAAACTAGCGTCCATGCTTCAAAGTCTCCCACCTATCCTACACATATTAAACCAATTTTCAATACGAAGTTATAGTAAAGCTCCACGGGGTCTTTTCGTCTTGATGCGGGTAACCAGCGTTTTCACTGGTACCATAATTTCACCGAGTCCAATGTTGAGACAGTAGGGAGATCATTGCGCCTTTCGTGCAGGTCAATAATTAGTTGACAAGGAATTTCGCTACCTTAGGACCGTTATAGTTACGGCCGCCGTTCACCCGGGCTTCACTTCAATGCTTCGCAGAGCTAACATCTTTGCTTAACCTTCGGGCACTGGGCAGGCTTCACCCTCTATACATCGTTTTGCAACTTAGCAGAGAGCTGTGTTTTTGATAAACAGTTGCCCCCCCTATTTTACTGTGACCCATAAATGGGTACCCCTTCTTGCGAACTTACGGGGTCATTTTGCAGAGTTCCTTAACATTGGTTTTCTCGCTCGCCTTAGAATACTCATCTTGGGGACGTGTGTCCGTTCTCGGTACAGGTTGATAAAAAATTAACACTAGAAGCTTTTCTTGGAAACATAGAATCGCCTAATTCATTACTTAGTTGCCTGTTCACTATGCATCACAGCTCAAAATTAATGTTAAACGGATTTGCCTATTTAACTTTCTAACTGCTTACCCTCCTAATCCAATAAGAAGTAAGGTTATCTTTTTTCGTCACTCCATCATTTTTTTACCAAGTATAGGAATATTAACCTATTGTCCATCGAATACGCATTTCTGCCTCTCCTTAGGCCCTGACTAACCCTGGGTGGACGAACCTTGCCCAGGAAACCTTCCCCAATAGGCGTCGAAGATTCTCACTTCGAATCGTTACTCATTCCGGCATTCTCACTTCTAATCTCTCCACTAGTGTTCACACTCTAGCTTCAATGAAATTAGAACGCTCTCCTAACGTATGTTTATAAAACATACCCGTAGCTTCGGTATTGTGTTTGAGTCCCGTTACATTATTGGCGCAAGATCTCTTGACTAGTGAGCAATTACGCACTCTTTAAATGGTGGCTGCTTCTAAGCCAACATCCTAGTTGTTTATGAAATCTCACAACCTTTCTCACTTAACACAATTTTGGGACCTTAGCTGACGATCTGGGTTGTTTCCCTCGCGAGCGTGGACGTTATCACCCACGTTCCGACTGCATAGCTTGTTTTTAATGGTATTCGGAGTTTGATTATAGTCAGTACAGCTAGGTGCCGCCATTCCACATTCAGTGCTCTACCCCCATTAAATAGTACTACACGCTAGCCCTAAAGCTATTTCGAAGAGAACCAGCTATCTCCAGGTTCGATTGGAATTTCACCGCTATCCACAAGTCATCCGGGCACTTTTTAACGTACTACGGTTCGAACCTCCACTTTGTTTTACCAAAGTTTCACTCTGCTCATGGATAGATCACCTGGTTTCGGGTATATGCCAATATACTAATTCGCCCTATTAAGACTTGGTTTCCCTACGGCTCCGCTTTTTTCTGCTTAACCTTGCATATTAACATAACTCGCCGGACCATACTGCAAGATGTACGCCATCACACATTAACGTGCTTTGACTACTTGTAAGTAAATGGTTTCAGAATCTATTTCACTCCCCTCTCGGGGTTCTTTTCACCTTTCCCTCACGGTACTTGTTCACTATCGGTGTCTGATTAGTATTTAGCCTTACCGGGTGGTCCCGGCGAATTCAGACAGGGTTTCACGTGCCCCGCCCTACTCAGGATACATTTATGAGATTTTACAATTTCGCATACAGGAATGTCACCTTCTATGTTGAAGCTTTCCAACTTCTTCTGCTATTATAAAATTTTTTTACTCAATTAAAATGTCCTATAACCCCGTTAAACGGTTTGGGCTCTTCCCCATTCGCTCGCCACTACTAAGGGAATCATTATTTATTTTCTTTTCCTGTTGTTACTAAGATGTTTCAATTCACAACGTTTATCGTCTATTTAACTATGGATTCATTAAAAAGCAATTAAGGTTTACTTAATTAGGTTTCCCCATTCGGAAATCTCCGTATCATAGCTTATTTCCAGCTCCACGAAGCTTATCGCAGGTAATCACGTCCTTCATCGACTTTCAGACCCAAGGCATCCACCAAATACTCTTACTTATTTAAAAAAGTTAATTTGTAACTTTTGTATAGCCTATCGTTATACTAAAGATAAATATCTTAAGGTATTTTAAATTGTTGGAATATGTAAATAATTACATATTTGTAAATTTATTATACTATTCAGTTTTCAAAGAACTATTTCATTAGATCTCTCAAAACTAGATACATAACCATTTTTAAAAATATTAGTAATTAAAATTGTATAAATAAAATATATTGTATATTATAAAATATAACCGTAGAAAGGAGGTGTTCCATCCCCACGTTCTCGTAGGGATACCTTGTTACGACTTCACCCCAGTCATCAGTCCTACCTTAGGCAGCAGTCTCCGAAGTTAACTTACCGACTTTGGGTATTACCAACTCCCATGGTGTGACGGGCGGTGTGTACAAAACCCGAGAACGTATTCACCGCAGTATAGCTGACCTGCGATTACTAGCGATTCCGACTTCATGAAGTCGAGTTGCAGACTTCAATCCGAACTGGGACTACTTTTTTGAGATTTGCTGGACGTCACCGTTTTGCTTCTCTTTGTAGTAGCCATTGTAGCACGTGTGTTGCCCCACTCGTAAGAGGCATGATGATTTGACGTCATCCCCACCTTCCTCCAGCTTACGCTGGCAGTATCTCTAGAGTCCTCAACTTAATGTTAGTAACTAAAGAAAGGGGTTGCGCTCGTTGCAGGACTTAACCTAACATCTCACGACACGAGCTGACGACAACCATGCACCATCTGTCATCTTGTTAACCTCCACTATATCTCTATAGCTTTGCAAGGATGTCAAGAGTGGGTAAGGTTCTCCGCGTATCTTCAAATTAAACCACATGCTCCACCGCTTGTGCGGGTTCCCGTCAATTCCTTTAAGTTTCACTCTTGCGAGCATACTACTCAGGCGGATCATTTATCGCGTTAGCTGTGCTAGTGATTATTACCACCAACTAATGATCATCGTTTACAGCGTGGACTACCAGGGTATCTAATCCTGTTTGCTCCCCACGCTTTCGTCCCTTAGTGTCAATTTATGACCAGTTAGCTGCCTTCGCCTATTGGTGTTCTTCCTAATATCTACGCATTCCACCGCTCCACTAGGAATTCCGCTAACCTCTTCATAATTCTATTTTGCCAGTATCTAAAGCGGGCTGAAGTTGAGCTTCAGTATTTAACCTTAAACTTAACAAAACACCTACGGACGCTTTACGCCCAATAATTCCGGATAACGCTTGCGACCTATGTATTACCGCGGCTGCTGGCACATAGTTTGCCGTCGCTTTCTAATAAGGTACCGTCAAGATTAAATCATTTCCTATTTAATTTTTTCTTTCCTTATAACAGCACTTTACATCCCTAAAGACTTCATCGTGCACGCTGTGTCGCTCCATCAAGCTTTCGCTCATTGTGGAAAATTCCTTACTGCTGCCTCCCGTAGGAGTCTGGGCCGTATCTCAGTCCCAGTGTGGCGGTACAACCTCTTGGCCCCGCTAAACATCATCGTCTTGGTGAGCCATTACCTCACCAACTAACTAATGTTCCGCACCCTCATTTCTAGGCGAAGCTGTAAAGCTCCTTTTTATTTATCTTCATGCGAAAATAAACTATATTAGGTATTAGCCTTTGTTTCCAAAAGTTATCCCGAACCTAAAGGTAGATTAGGTACGTGTTACTCACCCATTCGCTACTAAATATTTTAGCAAGCTAAAATATTCCGTTCAACATGCATGTATTAGGCACACAGCGAGCGTTCATCCTGAGCTAGGATCAAACTCTCAAATTGTATGTTTAATTTAAAAATGGTTTGAATTATGTATCTAGTTTTGAAAGATCTAATGGCTTTAAACAAGCAAAAATTAATTATACATTATTTTTTTAAAAAGCAAAGAATTTTTTTTTTTTTTTTTTCGCTTTTTCATAATTTGTTAATTTTTTTCGCTTTATTTAAAAGCAAGAACTAATGATAACATAAAAAAAGAAAAATGTAAAAAAAAAAATGTAAAAAAATTATTTTTTTTTAAAAAAACGAAAAAAAATCCATTTTTTATAAGTAAAAGTAAAATATTTTTCAATTATCAAATAAAAATAAAAGGTAAAATTTAACTCACATTATGGAAAACTCAGTTAAAACTGGTCTACTTATTAGTATTTTTATTAGTCTTTTTATAATGGTTTTATCCATTTTACTAACTCAAATAAAAAAAAATAAGGTTGTAAAAGAATATCAACAAAAAAATTTGGAACTTAAAAAAGTGAATTCAGTAAAATTAAATAGTGATTTTATTAATAAAATTTTTGATACTAATATTATAGTTGAGGAATTAGAACTTATCTTAGGTTATGCAAATAATCCAGAATTTAAAAATTTATTTTTTGCAGAAACAGATGGACTTGCAGCTATTTCTAGTTTTAAAAATTTAAAAGACAAAAATATTTTTATTATCAATGACTTCATTAATAAGGAAAATTTTAAAAATAAAAAAGAAATTTTTAACTTAAATAATTTTCAAAATATTAATTTAAGTTCCATTGAATTTAATATTGATTTTATTTTTGCAAACAATCTTGATTTTAGTGATTTTCAATCACTTTATTATAAAAAACCTAAAATTTTAATTTTTAAATATAATAAAAAACAAAAAAGAGCAATAATAAATTTTTTAAAAGATGAGCAAATTAACTATGAATTAGATATTTATTTCTCATTAATTATTGTTAAAATGGAAAAAAATATTAAAATATAGAACTTATATTAATTTTTAAGGAATATTTCATATATGAATAAAAATAATAATTTTTCTGATCAAATTCTTCTTACAGAACAAAAATTAAATGAATTTAAACAAGAATTAGATCATCTTGTTAGGGTTGAAAGAAACAAAGCTATTGAAGATATCAAAGAGGCTCGTGAGCAAGGGGATTTATCCGAAAATGCAGAGTATGATGCAGCTCGTGAACGACAAGGAATTATAGAATCTAGAATTCGTGACTTAGAAGCTATTATTTCTAAGGCCAAAATAATTGTTACAGATAGTAAAAGTTCAAAAATTTCTATTGGTTCTTTAGTGACAGTTGAAAATCAAGACACTAAGGAAAGACAAACTTTTCAAATTGTTAGTTCAATGGATGCTAATCCTTTTGAAAATAAAATTTCCAACTTTTCACCAATGGCTGAAGTTCTTTTAGGTCAATCAGAAGGTGATGAAGTTGAAGTTGATGTATCTGAAAAATATTCAGTTAAAATTATTAAAGTTGTAAATGGTTAATAATGTTTAAAACAATTAATTTTAATGCGATTAAACAATATTTTCCTGATTCAAAAGCCAAATGAATAAGTTTAACTAAAGTTACAATACCGGTTGTATTAAGTTCTTTATTTTTATCATTAAATAATTTTGTTGATAATTTTATGGTTTCACGAATCAGTGGTGGAATAACCGCTGTCGGTTTGGCTAATGTTTGAACTGGGATTATTTTTTCATTTTTAATATCAATAAACGCAATTGGTTCTATCATTTTTAGTCAATATTGAGGTAAAAAAGACTTCGTCCATGCTAGAATGACAAATAATGTTAGATTAATTTTAAACTTTAGTTTAGCTTTATTAATGGCTATATTTGCCTGAAGTGTACCAAGCCAAATGATTAAACTGGTTCAAAGCTCAAATGGTGGAATTCAAGAAATAGAAAAAACCATTAAGTTAGCTAATGATTATTTGTTCGTTATTGCCTTTTCTTGAATTTTATTTGCATTTACAGTTACCACTTCAGCATCATTAAGAGAAAGTGGTTCAATAAAAGCTTCTATGGCTTTTGTTTTTTTAACTTTAATTTTAAATGTTACTTTAAATCTTATTTTAATTCCATATTTAGGGGTTGTGGGTTCTGCGATTGCTACAGTAATTGCGAGAGTAGTTACTTCAATAGGTTTATATACATACCAATTCTTTTACAAAAAAGAATTAAGAATTGTAATTTGAGAAATTTTTGACATTAAAAAAAGTATTTGAAAACAATACTGAAAACGTGTTTGAGGATTACTTTTTTCTGTGGTTGCTGGTGTATCAATTTCAATTAGAGTCATTTTTTGAGCAAACGGAATGCCAGCTGGAAGTTTAGGGATAGAAAATGAAAACCATTTATACAAATATTGGGGAATAGGCTTTCTAACAGTATCAGGAATAACATCAACAATTGCAAATATCCTTTTTGTAGCTTATGGTTCAATTCAATCAAATATATCCATTTCAGTTGGGCGTAAATTAGGACAAAACAGAATTGATGAGGCAATTAAAGAAGCCAAAATGTTAAAAGGATATATGTTTACTTTTTCAATCATTTTGTCTCTATTCACGTTAATAATAGTTTTTGTTTTATCACACACAAAGTTGTTGGTTGGTGGAATTCAAGAACAAGTTAAAGATGGATTAACAGAATATTTTAAAAATAAAAATTTATCACTTGACAACAAACTTATTCAAAGTGAACAAAATGAAGCTGTACAATATTTCTTAAGTCAAATATTTTGAGTTTCATTAATGATTGTTGTTTTAAACCCATTTTGAATTCAATTAAATACTTCTATCAATATTGTTGCAGCAGGTGGGCGTTCAAACCTTACTGGAATATGAAATTTTGCACTCGCAATTGGTCAAACCGCTTGGCAAGCAATTAATGTTTTTGTATTACTACCTTTGATTCCTGATGTAGGATTTAAATTAATTGCTACATCTTTAATATTTTATTCTTCAGATATAGTTAAATGAATTATGTTTGAAATATTATATTTAAAAACAAAATGAGCTATAAATATCACAACAAATAATGGTGATATTCAAATAGTCTAGTTTTTTTCACTTATAATATATTAGTTTAAAAGGAGAGGTATGAAAGCTATCAAAGTAAAAAAATGAAATAATTTACAAATTTCTTTTGTTGCTATTTTTATTTCTATATCTGTGATAATGCTAATTATCGCGGTTAGATTGGCTCCTTTTACCATCTTACCAGCTTTTAGACAATCAATTATTGGATTACCTATTAAAATAACAGGGTTTATTTTTGGTCCTATTATTGGTTTTTTAACTGGGTTACTTTCTGATTTAGTGACTTTTTTATTTATTCCTGGCGTATATTCTTATTGATACACAATTTATATGGCTATAACAGGGTTGATTCCTGGATTATTTTTTTGATTATTTATAAAACAGGGTCGACATTGATTCGAAAAAACAAGTGTTATAAAAAGATTAGAAGCTAAAATTAATTATCTCAAATCTAATTCCTTGTTAATTGAGGATCTTTGAAAAAAAGAACAAAAAAATAAAAAAATTAAACTTTATCAAACCAAACTAAAAAAAGTTAATAACTGAAAAAATGAAAAAGCATTAATTAATTTTTATTGAATTACAAGTACATTAATTTTAACAATAATAATGCTTTCTATAATTTTAGGTGTGTCATTTTCTGATGTGGATTTTTCTAAATTTAAATTAGTTAAAAGTAAAATAGGTTTTATTATTTTAATTTTATTTGGTACATCAACAATGACTGTATTTTTATTTGTTGCAAGATTTTCGAATTTTTTTCTTAAAAATGATAGATATTTAACAATAGTTCCAATTGTTGCTTTTTCAGCTGTTCATGAACCAATCACTAGCCTTATTGCTGCAAAGGGGGATGTTCAATCTGGAGCTTTAGTTGATTTTTCTACAGCCTTGCTGACTCACTTAATAACTTCGCCTATTAAAATTTGAACAAATTTATCTGTAATTTATTTCACAGCTAGAGTTATTGTTCCTCTTGTTCATAAAAAAATTTCTTACAATATTTAAGCAATGAGTTTACATAACAATATTTTAAAAAGTATAAATTTCCATAATATAAAAAATGATTTTTGAAATTATTTTAATTTTTCATTAGATTTAAACCAAAATTTAATTTTTTTTTCATCTGAAAAAAATCTTTTCGAAAATTTTAAAATCCTTTTTGAAAAAAACAAAAAATACCAGGGTTTCATAACTTATAATGATCAAATTTTTAATCCAAAAAAAAATAAGGTTTACTCTGATTTTTTAACAAAAGAAAGTTTCGATAAAATTAAACACAATTTGGTTGTAGATACTTTGTTGCCTCTGTGAGAAAACCAAAAAATTAGCGCGAATAATAAAAAACACATTAAAGAATTATCTGAATACATATCTCTCGAAATTTATAAATTTTTAAAAAATTTAATATCTTATTTAAATTTCATAGATGTTCAAACAGTATCAAATGAAGAGTTATCAAAAAAGTTATCACAAATAAAAAATAAATATAAATTTTTGCATAAAAGAATTTTTTCTTTTTACAGTAAAAAGCAACAAATTTGAAACAATGATTCAAATAAGTCTAATATTTTGTTTGCGAAAATTAAAGAATTAGAAGTATTTTTTTTAAACAAAATTAAAAACAAAAATAATTTCACTTTAGTTTACAAATCAATAACAAAAAACATTATAGATATTATTGATAATAGTAAAGAACTTTTAAAACAAGAAAACAATTTAGAGAAAAAAAATATTTTATTTTTAATTGAATTATATTCATTATTTTTAAAAAATATTTGAGAACATGAAGAATTTTTTACTCATTTTAATTCTAGCCAAATTATTTATTTATATAAAAAATTTCAAAAATGAGTATTAAAGTTATTAGAGAAATCTGACTTTGGAAATTATAATAAAGTTGAAATTTTGTTTAAACAAACTTTTTATAGTTTTTTTATAAATTTTTTTCAAAAAAATAAACAAAATTTTTCTAACACAAAAAATAAAAATGAAGAAAAACAAAATAATAGTTACAGCAAAAATATCCCATTTATTAAAGTTGATGATAAATTATCTAACCACGATATTTATTATGAAAACATTAAAGCGAATTTTTTAAGATTAGAAAAAGCAAATTTACTTTGGCAAAAGGATAAAATACAAATAAATTTAAAATATTCGAATTGATCTATACCTTTATTTTTAAAAAGCAAGAAAATAATTTGACAAGTTAATCAAATATTAAAAAACATCAAAAACAATAATAGTGAAAACTATAATTTTATTATTTTTTTAAACTATATAATGAAAGATTTAAATTTGTTTTTCAATATATTTGATAAGAACAAATTAAATGAATTTTTAAATAAAACTTTATTTTATGATTTTTGTTTTAAGAATAAAATAAATTTTAATTTTCTTTTTACAAAAAATGAAGATTTAAATATTGATGAACTTTTCGAGATAGAATTAGTTAAAATTAAAATAGGTAATTTTGATTTATTTTTATTAAACTCAGACACATTTTTCTTTAATGAAGATTTTAAAAATTCACTTATAGATATTTTTTTTACATCTATAAATAGCGATAGCAATAATTCTCAATTATTTTTATTTGAAAAAAAACCAGTTCAATTTAAAAGTAATTTTTCAGCTATATTTATAGAAAAAGGCACACTTATAGAGTTTAAGAAAAATGTAGAAAAACAACCTAAATTTAACACATTTTTTGCTAATTATTTTTTTAATAATGGTAATTTTTACACTAATGAATTATCAAATATTAAAAAAAATTCTTTTTTCCCTATTGGATTAAATCAAATTAAAAAAAATGGTGATGATATGTTTAATACTTTTGAAAAAAAACGGTTGCAATGAATTTCTTTTGAGGATTTATCTGAAAATATTGATATAAATATTATGGATAAATCCGCTATAGATGTTCAAGTAATCAAAGTATAATAAATAAAGAGGTGAGTTATGATGAATAAAAAATACAATCACAAATCAGTAGAATTAAATAGAGTTAATAATTGAATTGAAAAAGGTTTTTTTGTGGCTACTGAAAATCCAAAAAAACCTTTTTCAATAATTACTCCACCACCTAATGTAACAGGACAATTACATTTAGGACATGCTTGAAATACTTATTTACAAGATACAGTTATTAGATTTAAAAAATTACAAGGTTATGATGTTTTATTATTACCAGCTGTAGATCATGCTGGTATTGCAACACAAGCCAAAGTTGAAGAAAAACTCAACAAAAGCGGTTTTAAAAAAGAAGATTTAGGTCGCCAAAAATTTATTGATAAATGTTATGAGTGAAAAGATGAGCAATATAAAAAAATTATTTCTCAATGAAATAAATTAGGTATAGCTTATGACTACACTAAAGAAAGATTTACACTAGATGAAGATGCCAAAGAAGCTGTGAGTGAATTTTTTGTTCAATTGTATAATCAAGGACTTTTGTACAAAGGTGACAGAGCAATAAATTGGGATGTTAAATTTCAAACCGCAATTTCTAATATTGAAGTGTTTAATCAACCAGTTGAACAAAAAATGTATTATTTGCGTTACTTTTTAGAAAATAGTAAAACAGATTTTTTAGAAGTAGCAACAACCAGAATTGAAACTTTGCCCGGAGATGTTGCTGTCGCTGTAAATCCAAATGATAAAAGATATAAGAAATTAATTGGGAAAAATGCTATAAATCCTTTTTCAAAAAAACTTTTACCAATTATTGCAGATGAATATGTTGATGTCGAATTTGGATCAGGAGCTATGAAAGTTTCTTCTCATAGTTTAGCTGATTTTGATATTATGCAAAAGCACAACTTAAAAGCCCCTGAATGTATTGATGATTTTGGTAAATTAACAGATATTGTGGTAGGTTTTGAAGGGCGAGATCGTTTTGAAGTAAGAAGTGAAATTGCAAATTTATTAGATAAACAAGGATATTTAATCAAAACAGAAGACATAATTTCTAATGTTGGTATTTCACAACGGAGTGGTGAAATAGTGGAAATTCTCAAAAAACCACAATGATTTGTTGAGATGAAAACATTAGCAAAAAAAATGTTGAATCATTTAGACTCAAAAGATAAAGTGAATTTTTTCCCAAAAGTTTTTGAATCCAAAATCAGAAAATGAATGGAGAACGTTCATGATTGAACAATTTCACGTCAAATTTGATGGGGTCACCAGATACCTGTTTGATATAAAGGTGGCGAAATGAAAGTTCAAATCAAGTCTCCAGGGGAAGGTTGAAAACAAGAAGAGGATGTTCTAGATACATGATTTTCATCAGGAATTAGTCCTTTTGTTTTTTTGGGATGACCACAAACTGATAAATTAAATAAATATTACCCCACTAGTTTAATGGTAACTGGGTGAGATATTTTATTTTTTTGAATAGCTAGAATGTATTTTTCTTCTTTAAATATTTTGGATAAAAAACCTTTTTCAAAAGTTTTAATTCATGGATTAATTCGTGATGAAAATGGTCAAAAAATGTCAAAATCATTAGGAAATGGGATTGATCCTATGGATGTTATCGAAGAATATGGTTCTGATGTTTTGAGGCAATCATTAATTTTCAACTCAACACCTGGGCAAGATATCCGATTCAATAAAGAAAAATTAAAATTAGGATGAGCTTTAAATAATAAATTATGAAATATAGCAATATATATCACATCTTTACCAAGTCATAAAACCACCCCAACCAATACAGATTTGTGAATGGAAAATAAACTGTATTTATTAAAACAAAAAATCAACAAATATATAAAAAATTACAATTTCACTTTAATTGGAAAAGAAATTCAAAATTTTGTTTATAACGAGTTTTCTTCTAAATATGTTGAGTTTATAAAAATAAATGCAAATGGTTTTTATCCTACAAAAATACTAAAGAAAATATTATTGATCTTGCATCCATTTTTACCATTTATCACAGATTATTTATTTGAAAATATTTTTAATAAGCAATTATTAGAATCAAGATTTCCTAAGTTATTCAAGTACAAATATACTAAAGAAGTTGATGATATTATCGAGATTATAGATAGCATTAGAAAATATCGAGAATCTTATAGTATATCTAATAAAAATGTAATTCATTATTGCGTTTTAAACTCTAAATTAAATGATTATCAAATTTCAGTAATTAATAAATTGACTTTTGGGTTATGAAAAGATAATAAGACAACTGTAGTTAAAACCAATCATTTTGAAATCGCTATAGATTTAACTGATGAACAAAAAGAAAATGAAGCCAAAAAAATTCAAAAAGAAATTGAGTTTTTAAAAAGCGAAATTGAGCGAGCCGAATCTATTTTAAATAATAAAGGTTTTTTAAGCAAAGCTCCTAAAGAAAAAATTCATTTAGAGCAACAAAAGCTAACTAATTTTAAAGAAAAACTTCAATTTTATTTAAATAACAAAAAGTAGATTTAAAAACAATAATAAAATTTCAAAAGTACAAAATTATTCAATATAAAAAAACCACTTTTTAGTGGTTTTTTTATATTTACAATATTTTCCTTTTCCTTAATCAAGGTTGCATTTTTTCCCTATAAATCTTCGATCTTTGGAGATAATGCACACCAAGAGATTGTGAAATTTCTCAAATTGCCCCAATAATTCAATAAATTTGTAAAGAAGCTTGAAAAAGAAGTCCTATAAAAATAAATACAATAGACATTATTCTTTGAGTTTTAAGTTGTTTCTTCATCGCTTCTGATTCAGAAGTGTTCATAATACGCTGTGTTTTATTCTTATTTAATCATCTAGGAATTCATTGTTGTAGTACTTGTGTAACAACAACAATTATCATTATCGGAAGGTAAACTCATTCTCCTGCAAATAATTTTTGATAAGATGTTGCAGAAAGTTCCAAACCAAGGAAATATGTAACTTTTAAGCTAGGAATTCCTTGTAAAACACGCCAAACCGCAATAAAAATAGGCATTGTCACAAGAGCTTGGGAAAAAGGAGCAAAAGGTGAAAAATTATTTTTTCTATATAATTCAGCGACTTCTTGTCTTTGTCGTTGTTGCATAACTTTGTTATCTTTATAAGGTTCGTATTTAGCGTCAATCTTTGCTTTTTTAGCTTGCAATTCCATTTGCTTACTTTGACCAAAAATGGTTTTAAACCTAAATATGAATGAAATGATTTTAGTTAAAATAACAACCATAACAATCGCTAAAATTGTAATTCAACCATTTCACTGAATTAATGATTGAGATTCAGACACACCTAAAATAATTTTAGATAATGGATAAACAAATATAGAATAAAAAGGTCCATAAGCTCAAGAATCACGCCATGTTACAATTGGACTACTTGCTATATTGTTTTGAAAGGCAAACTTTTTATAATTTCCATTAACATTATCTAAATTAAACTCATATGAATTTTTGTCCAAATTGATTTTATTGTAGTTTAAATCTTTAAGCAAACTCGCAAAGTATAAGGAATATTTCTTAATTATTTCTTTATTTTTATTTGAAATATTATCCCCTTGATTTTTTTCATACTCCTCTATAGCTGATTTTAATTCATTTTTTGTAATCCCCAATGTTTTGTTGATTTTGTTAAAAATAGATTGAATTATGTCTCTACTAAAGCTAGCGTTTTTTTTGTATGATGGTAGCAAATCATTGTTTATTGTAAAGAAAAAAGGACTATTATTCAACTCCGTATTTGCAGTTTGTTTTAAAAGTTCTTTAGCAACTTCTAACTCTCCATTTTTTAGATAAAATCTAGGAGATGGGACTTTAATATCTGTTCATTCATTCTTTTGTTTGTATTCTTTATCCCCAGAGGTTATGAATAAAAATTCATTATTTTTATCACCTCTTAAATATTCGTAATTATTATTATCTTTATATAAAATTAAAGAACTATATTTTCCAAAATATTCTTGATTATTACCATTATCCTCACTTTGTTTTTTTAAAAGCGAAAGAATATTTTGATCATTATTACTTTCGACTTTGTCAGCAGATATTAAAAAATTATTACTTTTAGCAACTGGTGTAATTTTATAGGATTCACCTTTTTGCTTTGTGCTTAAAATTGTATAATTTGGTGTAACCTCTGAATTGTTTTGATAGAATTCCACACCTTCACCAACGTTAAAAGATGTTTTTACAACAAAAGATTGAATACACCCTGTTAATGTAATTCCGAATATTAAAATATAAATAATTAGCTTAATTATTTTTCTTATATTTTTTCAATTAATCTTTTTTCTAAAACCAAAATTATTAGGTTTATTATCAAAGAATTCAAAAGCTTTAGGTCTATTTTTTTTATTTAGCATTTTTGTTAAGTTCTTCTAAAAGTTTGGTTATTTTTTCTTTTTTTTGTATAAAACTGAGACTTAAAAAAGTTTTTCTTGTAATCAAGACACATTTAACTTTAGGTAAAACAAAGCCAACTATTATTAATTCATGAATAATACTTTTTATTTGTCTTTTAAAGTAATTTCTTTGAACAGAGTTTGCGAATTTTTTTGGTATTGAAATCCCTATTTCAAAAAAACTTTGTTGTTGATAGTAAAAAATTAAATTTTTAGACACTATTTGTTTTTTACTATCAATAATTTTTTGAAATTCTCAGTTTTTTCTAATTATTTCGAATTTATACAAATCAATTCCAAATATTACTTATCTGAAACAGTTAATCTTTTTCTCCCTTTTAATCTACGTAGAGAAAGAACCTTTCTACCATCAGCGGTTTTCATTCTACTTCTAAAACCATGTGTTTTAATGTGTTTTAGTTTATTCGGTTGGTATGTTCTTTTCATTTTTGCTCCTTTTGTTTTAATAAAATTAAGTTTGTTTTGAGTTAAAAAATTTTAACATATTTTTTGCTAAAATAAGATAATATAACTATTATAATATTTTAGTTTAAAAATATAATTTCAAAATGAATAACAATATTAATTTAAAAATAAAAACTGAATTACTTTTAAAATCTATCGAAGACTTTGTTGATAAAATGGTTTTTAAAAATTTATTCAAGGATATAAAAATTGTTTCTGAGACTAAAACTGAAGTTCTACTAGATACAAGTGACTATGATGTTAAAGTTGAATTGAATAAAAATTGAAAACCTTTAATTTCTAGATGCTTTGTTGAAATTGATGAGTTAAAAATAATAAATTTTGTAGGTTTGGAAGATCAAACACCAATAAATAACACACAACAAACCGAAGAAGATAAATTTTTAAAATTAAAGGATATCTTTCAAGTTTTTAAAAGTAATAACATCTTACCAAAATACACTATTGAAAATTATGTTAAAAGTAATTTCAACCAATCCATCTTTGGAATTCTTGAGGAGTTTAAAAATAAAGGTAAACTATCTTCATCACCCATTTTTATTTATGGAAATTCTGGAATAGGGAAAACTCATTTTTTACACGCTTTAGGAAATTTGTGTGTGAGTAAAGGTAAAAAAGTGTTTTATGTTAATGATTACACATTCACTTCCAATGTTACAACTTGGATGAGAGAAAGTAATTACAACAAAATCAATGAATTTATCGAATGAATTTCTACTCATGATGTAATATTATTAGATGATATTCAAGGTTATGGGAATAGAACCCAAACATTAAAAGTTCTTTTCGAAATTGTTAACAGATTTATAGAAGAAGATAAGCAAATAATAATTACATCTGATCAAACAATAGAGTCACTAATAGGTTTTCAAGATAGATTAATTGACCGTTTTAGGTGAGGTTTAACAGTAGAAGTGCAAGAGTTGAATAAAGATGATTTTATAAAAATTTTAAAACACAAATTGGAAGAAAAATCTTTAGGACAATATGTTTGAGACAAACTTGCCTTAGATTTTTTGGCAAAACATTTCAACAACTCAATTAGGCAAATAGAAGGTGCTATTGAAAGAATAACTTTTTACCTAAAGAATGAATTAAATTCTTCTAATATCAACAATATTGTTTTTGATTTAGAAACTATTTCACTAATTTTTCCAAATCAAAAAATAATTAGTGAAAAAATAAATCATGAAACAATAATAAAGGCAACTTGTGAATATTTAGGAGTGAATCAAAAGGATATCTTAAGTAAAAGTAGAAAGAAAAATATCGTTTTTGCTAGAGATATTTCTATTTGATTAATAAAATCAATGTTAGACTTAACCTACGTTGAGATTGGTAAGTTATTCGGTAATAGAGATCATTCCACAATAATATCAACATGTAAAAAAATCAAAAACAACAAAAATAAAATCACCAACATTTCTTATACCATTCAGGAAATAACTAATAAATTAAAAACATTTAAAAAACATTAATTCAATAAGTAATCAACATAAAAAAATAGCAAAAAAGCCTTTATTTCGTTATAAAAATCAAGTTTTCCACATTTCAACATCACTTTATAATAGTTATTAAAATATAATATAAATAAAAAAGGAAATAAAATGAAATTTACAATTAGCAAAAATATTATCGAAAAACAAATTGATAGATGTTCTGTTGGTTTGATTCCTAATTCAAACTCCCCATTTGGATCTTTTTATGTTTTAGCTGACAGAAATGGACTCACATTAATAACAACTAATGGTGAATTGTCTTTTAAATCTTTTATATCTCAAGATAAATTGGAAATAGAGGAAGTTGGATTTTGTTTACTAGATGGTGTTTTTTTAAAAGATATTGTTAAAAAAAGTGAAGATAAAATTACATTTAAAGTTATTGAAAATGAAATTGAGATTTCATGAAAAAACACTAAAATTGTGAAAATTTTAAAAGATCAATCTATTTTTCCTGAGATTGATTTTGAATCTATCGGAAAAAAAGTTAATATAAATATAAAGGATTTTAAAAGAGCTATTAAAAACACAGCTTTTGCTGCTTCTCCAGCTATAAATAACCCTATTTTGTCTTCGATAAATTTAAACTCACAAAACTCACTTTTAACATTAGCTGCGACAGACACTAATAGATTCGCCTGTGAAACTATCGCTTTAGACTCTGATGTAGAATTTAACATATCTATAAATGCTAAAAATTTAAAAGATTTTATACTAAATGAAATTTCGGAAAATATTGATTTTTATATAAGTGAAACTAAAATTAATTACACTTTTGACGGATTGACAATCCAATCTAGAATATTAAACATGCCTTATAAAGATATTTCGACAATTTTTCCTACACCCGAACAACTAAAGTATAGATTAACAATTAACAAAAAGGAGATTTTAGATTTAATTGATAAAGCTACAATTATTCTTCCTGAAAAAAATAACGCAATATCATTTAGTTTAAGTTCTTCTGAAGTTAAAGTTTCTATAAGTAAACAAGAAAGTGGGCGCTCAAAAGTAAGAACCGAAAATATAATAAAATATTATGGAAAAGATGTTTTGTTTTATGTTAACTACAGATTTTTAAAGGAAGCAATATCTGTTTTTGAAAATGATGTCGATATTCTCATTGATGAAAGAACAACCAGATTATTAATCATTTCTGAAAGTAATAAATCTATAAAACAGTTAGTAGGTCTTGTTAATCAATAATGATTGTAAAAATTAAAGGTAATTTCATAACAATTGGTCAATTGTTAAAAAAAATAGATATTGTTGATTCGGGTGGACAAAGTAAATATTATTTAAAAACTCACACGGTGTTAATTAATCAAAAACAAGTGACCACTCGTGGAACAAAAGTTAAAAACGGTGATTTTTTATGAATAGGTAAAAAATTAATAAAGGTTGTATCTGAAGATGAATAATAAATTTGATGCAATAGTTGTGGGCGCTGGACATGCAGGGATTGAGGCGGCTTTTGCTATTTCGAAGAAAGGTTTTAAAGTAGCTCTCGTCACTATAAATAAAAATAAAATGGCTTCTTTACCTTGTAACCCTTCAATTGGTGGTCCTGCAAAAGGGATTATAACCCGTGAAATTGATGCTTTGGGTGGTGTGCAAGGTAAATTCGCAGACTTAACTATGATTCAAGTTAAAATGCTAAATGAATCAAAAGGACCAGCTGTTAGATCTATAAGAGCTCAAATTGATAAGGATAAATATTCAAAAATTGTCTTAGAACATGTACAAAATGAGACAAATATTGAAATTTTTGAAGATTTAGTCTTAAAATTAAAAATTAAAGACAACAAAATTGAAGGTGTTGTTACTGAAAAAAGTGGTGATATCTTTGCAAACACAGTAGTTATCACAACAGGAACTTACATGAATTCTCGAATTTTAAGAGGTTCTGAAATAAAAATTTCAGGTCCAGAGAATCAAAAAACTTCAACAGACTTATCACAACACTTGAAAAACTTGGGTTTTGATATTCAACGCCTAAAAACAGGGACACCACCTAGAATTTTGACGGAATCGATAGATTTTAGTGAAGTTGAAAAAGAAGAAATACCACTTTTGGATTATGTTTTTTCTTTCGACTCTCAACAAAGATTGAACGAACAGATTAGTTGTTATTTAACATACACAACACCAGAAACTCATAAAATTATTAATGAAAATTTAGATAAATCTTCCATGTATTCAGGATTAATTGAAGGTGTTGGCCCACGTTATTGCCCATCTGTTGAAGATAAAATTGTTCGTTTTTCAAATAAAGAAAGACATCAAATATTTTTTGAACCCGAAACAGAAAAACAAGATGTTATGTACATTAATGGTTTATCAACATCAATGCCAGAAGATGTGCAAGACAAAATGATTAAATCAGTACCAGGACTTAAAAATGCTAAAGTTTTGTATTACGGGTATGCTATAGAATATGATTCAATCAACCCTTTAGAATTAAAAAGATCACTTGAAACAAAAAAAATTCAAGGATTATTTTTAGCTGGTCAAATTAATGGGACAAGTGGTTATGAAGAAGCTGCTGCACAAGGTTTAATAGCTGGAATTAACGCTGCGCTTTTACTTGAAAACAAATCTAGTATAGAAATTTTACGAAGCGATGGTTATATAGGTGTTCTCATTGATGACTTAATAACAAAGGGTACGAAAGAACCTTATAGAATGTTAACATCAAGGGCCGAGTATAGACTTATTTTAAGAAATGATAACGCTGATTTAAGAATGAGTGGTTATGCTTTCTATTCTGGGATGATTTCAAAAGAAAAATATGAAAAAATTCTTGAAAAATATAGATTAATCGATGAAAAAATAAGAGAATTAGCAACGGATTTTATTTCTCCAAAAGACTTTTTAAGCCAAAAATACGAAGTTGAAAATGGAATTTCTAAATTAAAATTAATTTCAAGACCTGATGTTGATTTTAAAGATGTTTTAGGTGATTTTGAATATGGATATGAACTGACAGTTGCTTGTAGATTGAAAGGTTATATTGAAAAACAAAATACAACAGCTGAAAAAATGAAAAAACTAGAAATTTTAAGAATACCAACAAATATTGATTATAAAAAAGTCGACAATTTATCTTTAGAAGCACTGGATAAATTGGAAAAAATTCAACCTACAACAATTGGGCAAGCTAGTAGAATTAGCGGGATTTCACCAGCAGATATTCAAATGCTTCTTTTTTATCTAAAAACTAATAAAAAAGAAGAAAATATATAAAAAATGAAAATTAATTTATTGCATTTTGGTTCAAATTCCACAGATTATCAACATATTTATCAACACGAAATTAATAAAATAAAACAATTTAAATGTGATATAAATATAATAAAATTAACGGAATCTAAAGAAATTAATTTGAAAAAGAAAAAAGAAAGTGAAACCAAAATTATTGTAAGTAAAATTCCTAAAAATAGTGAAATAATCATTTTTAGCGAACGAGGAGAAAGTGTTAATTCTATTGAGTTTTCAAAATATCTTGATAAATCGAATTTAACTTT
This sequence comes from Mesomycoplasma sp., assembly GCF_056854695.1. Taxonomy (NCBI): domain Bacteria; kingdom Bacillati; phylum Mycoplasmatota; order Mycoplasmoidales; family Metamycoplasmataceae; genus Mesomycoplasma; species Mesomycoplasma sp. The sequence goes on along the minus strand of NZ_JBXGGF010000001.1, from coordinate 26,498 downwards.
TATTATAGGTGGTGCTGAAGGTATTGATGAAGATTTGATGAAAAGAGAAAAACCTATGTCTAAATTCGTTTCGTTTGGTAGAATAACTTACAATCACAAAATTTTTAAATTAGTTGTTTTAGAACAAATTTATAGAGGTTTGTCGATAAAGAATAACAGAAATTACCATAGAGGAGATTAAAATGAAAATTGGTTCATATAAAAAAATAGCAGAAATAATCGCAGCTCACAAAAATATTTTCGTGTATCACCATGTAAGACCTGATGGCGACTGTTTAGGTTCTCAAAATGGGCTGGGAACAGCTATAAAGAAAAACTTTCCTGATAAAAATGTTTTTTTCATTGGAGAACCAGGAGAAGTCTTAAAGTTCATGAACTTTTATAAAACCGATGAAACTCAAATAGACTCAAAATATTTTAAAAATTCGTTAGCCATAACGGTTGATACAGCTAACCTTGATCGTGTTTGTAAAAATGAAAGAATTTTAGAAAAAAAATTCACAACAATAATTAAAATTGATCACCACCCAACAAATAATGAAGATTACGCTAATTACGAATGGATTGATACATCATTTGTTGCTGCTTCAGAAATGATTGGTTATTTTTTAATGAAAAATAAGTGGAAAATAGATGCAGAAATTGCTAAATTTGTTTATTTAGGAATAATTACCGATTCTGGTAGATTCTTATTTAGTTCGACATCTCCTAGAACTTTCGATGTATCTTCTTATTTACTTAAAACAAAATTTGATTTCAATAATTTAAATTGAAATTTGTCAAAACGGAGTGAAAAAGAAGTTTCTTTTGTTAGTTATGTTTTACAAAATTATAAAAAAAAAGGTAAAGTAATTTGATTTAATGTTACAAAAAAAATACAAGAAAAATTCGAGTTAACAGAGGAACAATGATCATCAGTCAATATTTTAGCAAATATTGGCGATGCTAGAATTTGAATTTTCTTTATTGAAGCTGATGATAATAGAATTAGGGTTAGATTACGTTCCAACGGACCAAAAGTAAACACTATTACTCAACAATATGGTGGTGGAGGTCATGATATGGCTTCTGGAGTTAATATTTTTAAAAAGAAACAAATGGGTGAAATTATTCAAAAATCAATTAATTTAGTCCAAGAATTCGAGAAAAATGCTGGTAGGTAGTTCACAAATAGCTATTGATTTGATAGAAAAATACAATAAAATTGTAATTTTTCATCATATCAGACCTGATGGTGACTGTTTGGGTTCACAACTCGGACTTAAAAGGCTAATTGAATTAAATTACACAAACAAAGAAGTTTATATAGTTGGTGATTCAAAAGGTAGTTTTCCTTTTTTGAATATCAAACACAATGATGTTGATGATATAGATTTAAGTGATGCCCTTGCTATAATTGTTGATGTAAATAATATTGAAAGAATTGAATCATCATATCTTTTTGAAAAGCATAAATTTGCAGAAATATTAAGAATTGATCACCATCCAAATGATGATAGTTGAGAAGAAGCGCAAAAATGAATTGATTCATCTTTTGTAGCTTGTGCTGAACAAATTAGTCAACTAGCCATTGATGCTAAATGAATGATAGATTCGGAATGTGCAAAACCTTTGTATCTTGGAATTTACACTGATTCTGGTAGATTTTTATACAAGCAAACAACTGCTAGAACTCATAGAATTGCGGCAACCCTAATTGATACAGGTTTGGATTTTAATCAAATTCACCAAGAATTAAATAAAAAAAGTAAAGCAGATCTGGATCTTGAATCATTTGTTTTATCTAAAAAACAAACACACAAAAATGTTATTTACTATATTATGGACTTGAATCAACAAAAAGAACTAGAACTCAATCCTCAAAGTGCAACAAGACCCAACTTATTGGCAAATATAGGTAGTTATAAAATTTGACTTTCTTTTGTCCAAGAAGAAAGTCGAAAATGAAGGGTTGAATTTCGCTCATCAGGACCAAATGTTAGAGAGGTTGCAACCAAATGGGGTGGTGGAGGTCACTTGAATGCATCTGGAGCAATCATTGATGACTCCGCTAAAATATCCTCAATTGTAGAAGATTGTCAAAAAGCTATTGATGATTTTAAAAATCAGTAATATCAAAAAAAAAAAAAAAAAAAAGTTATCATTTTAAGTGATAACTTTTTTAATTTATTTTTGGGATTTATCATAAGGTTGCCCAATAGCTTTAGGGGCACCATCACTTTTTGCTGTAAACATCAATATGAACAAAGTGATAATATAAGGCGCTATGTAAATTATTGTTGAATACTGTCCTAGTGGTTGAAAAATTCCAATACCAGTTCCAACATTGTTTGAAATTGAGTAAAGTAATGCAAAAATAAAAGCGGATAAAATAATTAGTATAGTTTTTCATCTACCCATAATTAAAACTGTTAGAGCTAAAAAACCTATACCTTGAACATTTCCGAAAAATGCAAGACCGGAATATTGAAAAAAAATACCCCCAGCCATTCCAGCTATAAATCCTGAAGTGGAAACACCAATTCATTTAATTCTGTCAACATTTATACCAACTGAAGCAGCTGCTTGTGGGTTTTCACCAACGGCCGCGAAGTGAAGTCCTTTTTTTGTGTAAGAAAAAAATATAAAAGTCAAACCCAAAACTAGTATAGTTAAAAATAATTTTAAAGAAATTATATTTTTTCAATTATCACTTTTAACACTCAAGGCTAATTCGTTAACAGGTGATTCAAAAAAGTTACCATTTTCACTTAATCCTTTAATCATAATTATTGAAATAGCTGCTGCTAGTAAATTTATTGAAACACCAGAAATTATATGATTTCCTTTTAATTTTATAGTTATAAAACCATGAAGCAAGGCGAAAATAGCTGACATCAAACCTGCTAGAGGTAATAAAATTATTTGCATATAAGGACTTTCAACATTAAATTTTGTAGCAAATAAGCCATAAAAAGTAGCCCCAACAATCATCATTCCATCAATGGCTATGTTGACAATTCCGGTTTTCTCACTAAACAAACCTGCAAATGAACCTAATGAAATTATGCAAAAAAACAAAACAAATAAAGTAAGAATAGAAACGAAAACGCTCATTTTAACCCCTTATTTCTGTTGAATATTTGACAATTAATTGACTTCTAATTGATTTAAATAATTTTCTATTTTCAGAAACCTTTTGAACAAAAAGTTTGAAATGATTCTTTTTTTCAAAATAACCAAGTTGAATTAATTTTATATGAGCTTCATGTTTTTTTTGACTTATTTGTTCAAAGTATTTTAACTTAACATCAATATTGTGTGTTTTGAGTGGTGGTTTTATATTGAAATTCCTTTTTATATCAGACAAAATTTTTTTTTGAGTAACTTTTTGTTTTTTATTTCTTAGTATAATCATTCTTCTCTTGAACATAAATCACTTAAGTTCTTCAAATTGTAATTTTATATATAAATGTAATAAATATGCTTGTTTATTGTTAATCAATTCTATAATGTTATTTATATTATTTTGAGTTTTAGTGATTTTTGATTTGAGTAATTGTTGTTTATTTTCAAATTGAATACATATATTTCCCTTATATTTGTCATAATTAAATTTTTTCTTTGTTAAAATACCAAAATATTTTTTAGATTTCATTAAGTAAAAAATATTTTTTAAATATTGTAGTGGCTTAAATTTTATAAAAATAGCTGATATAGCGGTTAAATAAATGATTATTCCAACAATTATTTGTGTTGTTTGACTATTCAATTGAATTCCGTAAGCTTGCACACCACTCGATCCAAGACTTATAATAGAGTAAAAAAATGAACTGAAAACAATCCCTATAGGAGAATTAAAAGCTAATAAGGAAATTAAAATGGTATTGAAGCCCTCCGGTAGAGGTCCATCCCCAAGACTCAAACCTTTGTCCTTAAAGATGTATCACAAAAATCCTGTGATACCTGTGAAAAAGCTAGAAAACAAAAATGTTAATACTATTGTTCTTTTACTATTTATTCCACTATAAATAGCGGCATTTTGATTTTGTCCAATTATTTTTATCTTCAATCCAATTGTTGTTTTTTGAAAAACAATTCACATCAAAATTGCAAAAATAATTGTTAAAGAAAAAATAATTCAAGCAAAACCTTGTGTGTCATAAAAAGTATTAGCAAAACCTTTTTCCAAAACAGAAATAGTTGTGTCTGGAGAATTTTGAGATCTAAAAACAACATTTAGACTTCTAGCTCTTAACATAAATTGACAAATGTAATAAACAATTCAGTTTACTAAAATTGTTGAAATTACTTCATTTACTTTAAAATAAGCTTTCAAAATACCAACTAGCAGACCTGTAAACATTGAGGAAATAATAGCTACTAAAAAACCCAAAAATAACTTAGCATGAATATTTGAATTAAGATTAAAAACGATCAACAAAGAAGTTAGTCCTGAAACCATCATTTGACCAGGAACTCCAATATTAAAAAAACCAGCTTTAAAATTAATTGCTACGGAAATTCCACCCAAAATAAAAACTGTAGTTATTAAAAGTAAATTTTTTACTTGATTTTTTGCAAAAGCAACATCGAAAATCATTGTTTTAAAAACATAAAACGGATTGTAACCAAAAATTCCAATAGCAATCATTGAAATCAAAATACCAATTAAAACTGCTCAAAATGAAGAGAAAATCTTAGTTTTTGCATCTTGGTTTTCTAAGCTATTAATTCTATTAAAAAATGGTTTTAAAAAATTTTTGAAATTACTTTGATTATTTAACTTCACTATCAATACCCCCCATTAAAAGACCTATTTTTTGTCTATCAATATCTTTGCGCAATAATTTTTGACTAATTTTACCCTTATTTATAACAACAACTGAATCGGCTAAAGCTAAAACTTCATCTAATTCATATGAAATTAATAGTATAGATTTCCCTTGTTTTTTTTCTTCTAAAATTGCTTGATGAATTAATTTTATAGCACCAATATCTAAACCACGAGTTGGTTGAATAACTAAAAGAAAATCATGTTCTGAAAAAATTTCACGCCCAACAACTGCTTTTTGTTGATTTCCACCCGATAAAAGTCTAATGTTTTTACTTCCCTCTTGGTCACCACGAACATCAAATCTTTCTACTATTTTTTTGTAAAAAGATTTGATTAAATTTTTCTTCAGAAAAGTTTTATTAATAAACTTTGGATTATATAAGTTTCTAATAATAGAATTATCTAGGTTATCCATATCTAAGACAACACCATATTTATGCCTATCTCCAGGAATGTATGATAAGTAAGGTATTCTATCTTTTGGTTCTAGTTGTGCAATATCTACTTTGAAATTTTCTTGTTTTTGTATATCTATTTTTTTATTTTTTATAAATTTTGTTGATTTTGTGAGATGAACTCTATCTGTATTAATTCAAATTTCGCCACTTTTTGGTTTGATGATTCCTGCAATAGAAAGTTCTAATTCTTCTTGTCCATTGCCTTCTACACCAGCAATTGCCAGAATTTCACCTTTATTTATTTGGAAAGAGATATTTTCAATTTTTTTTGTGTGTGAAGCTGATAAATTCCTAATTTCAACTCCAACTTCATTTTTAATTAAATTATCAACATTGATTGTATTTACAACTTTTTCACCAACCATTGCAATAGATAAATCTTCAACACTAATGTTGTCGAGATTTTCAAAATTAGCAACAACTTCACCATGTCTTAACACAGTGGCGACATCAGCGACTGCTTTAATTTCATTAAGTTTATGTGAAATAAAAATAATAGTTTTTCCAGTTGAAGCGAAAAACTTTAAGTTTTCTAAAAAAGCTTCAATTTCTTGTGGATTTAAAATTGCAGTAGGTTCATCAAAAATCAAAATATCAGAATCACGATACAAAACCTTTAAAATTTCTATTTTTTGTTTAACTGCAACAGATGTTTTTCCCGTTTTTTCATTTAAGTCAAAAAATAAAGAATATTTTTTTTGTAAAGATTGGATTTTGCTAATGGCTAATTTTCAATCAATAAAACCATAATTGTTATATTCATTTCCTAAAACAATATTTTGTAGATTTGTGTAGGCATCAACAAGTTTAAAATGTTGATGAACCATTCCAATTCCAAATTCGCTCGCAATTGTAGGGTTAGTTATGAAGGAATTATCACCATTAATTTTAATAATTCCTTCATCAGGGGTGTAAATACCAAATAATGTTGACATTAAAGTTGATTTCCCTGCGCCATTTTCTCCAATAATAGCATGAATAGTGTTTTTCTTTATTTTTATGTTTATTTTTTTATTAGCATAAAAATTTCCAAATTTTTTTGAAACATCAATAAACTCAATAACAAAATCTGTCTTACTCATAATTTTTAAATTTTACATTATAAAAATAAAAAATCCAGTTTTTTTATTTAACTGGATTTTTTAAAAATGTTTACTAAATTTTCTTTTAAATTTACTAATTTAATTATGCAGCTTTATTGTTTATTTTAGCAACAAGACCATCTAATTCTGATTGAATTTCTTTTGGGTCACTAGTATCGACAATGTTTAAAGTAGTTCGTGGATTTGGATCATCTTCCTTAACTAATGTTTTAAATTTATTTTTAGCTTCTTGAATTGCCTGATTAGCTTTTGTTTTATCATCACCCTCTAAAGTGGTTTCAGAAAGTCCAACAAATCCTTTGTAGTAACCAAGTTTAACTGTTGTGTTTTTGGTTTGAAATTGGAAATCATTTAAGTATGTTGTTTTTTTAGTGAAAATATCAGCTAAAATGTTAAATACTGAAAATCCAATCTTTTTTTCAACAGATGAAAAGAATTTATTTTTTTGTTGTTCGTAAACTACAGATTGATTGGTGTCAACACCGATTACATAACGGTCTTCGATTTTACTGTCATTTTTTACTTCGTTGTCATTTTTAATTTCCTGAAGAACTACATTAGTTTGCGGTCCAGCAACCGGAAATATAATTGTTGGTTTATCTTTATCTTTATCTTTTTTAACATCTTTATTATTTATAGGTTCATTACCTATAGAACCTAAAATAGCTTGGATTTGTTGTCTACTTGGAGTAGTATCTCAGAAACCAATATTTAATGAAATTGATGGACTTGTAATTCTTGTTTCTTCTTCATGGTGTTGATCATTGAATGCTTTGATTCCTGCTAGATAACCAGCAATAAAATCTGTTACAGCATTAAATGCTCCCCCACCAAAAGTAGTAGTTGTTCTTTTGTTCGCATCATTTGGGAATTTTTTAGCTAAAAAATCAGCTGCTGCATATCCCATAATTCAAGCAGATTCTTCAACATTGTAATGAATTGAAATAAATTGTCCTTCAGGAACGGTTCCATTTGGAAGATTTCAGTCAATTCCAATAACAATAACTCCTTTGCTAATAAAGTTTTGTTTGTTTTGGTCATTTTTTAATCATTCTGAAAATTTATCACCATGCTGAAAACCTGAAAGGATTCACACATTATTATTTGAGTTAATTAGATTATTATATGTTTGGTTTAAGTCAACAACACTTTTAGACTCAAAAGGTACAGCATTAAAACCACCGATTCTTGCAATTTGTTGAGCAGCTTCTCAACTTGATTGGTTAAATGTTTTGTCTGTTACAAATCCACCTGCAGTTACAACCGCAACATTCATATTGAAGTGGTCACCTTTTGAAGCGTTTTTAATTTCATCTCTTCTTTGATCAACGGTTGCTTGAATTCCTGAATAATCGGAAATAGGACCTTGCACTCCACAAGAAATTAATGTAGCAGCACTAGAAATAACTGTTAATCCAGGGATTAAAAATTTTTTGAATTTCATTTTTTCCTTCCAAATTTAAAAATAATAAGTTTTTTAATTTTACATTTTTGTGTAAAAAAAATGTAATATTTTAATTATACATATTTTTCAGGATGTTTGAGTTTCATTTTTGTAATAAAGTCATCTTTGTCTAAATTGCTATATTTTTCAAATAGTTCTTCACATTCTTCTAACTCTTTTAGTGCTCATTCTTGATTTTGAAAACCTAAAACTTTTGTAATTCCAGGTTTTTTTCAGTTTTTATAATTACTGAAAAAATAATCGATAGAATCTAGTCATTCTTTTGGTAAATCATCAAGTGAGTTAATGTTGTCAAGTCTATAGTCATCATTGTGAACCGCTATTAATTTTGTATCAGTTTCACCACTATCAATCATTTGCATAGCGCCAACAACTCTACCCTTGAGTTGAACACCTGGTAAAAATTTTTCTTGAGAAAATACCAAAACATCCAAACCATCACCATCTCAGTCAATAGTGTTTGGAATTTGACCATAGTTGGCAGGATAAACAAAGCCATCTCTTAAAATTCTATCAACAACTAGTTTACCAGTTTTGTTATCAAATTCATATTTAATGTTTGAACCGCTTGTGATTTCGATATCAACGTTAATAATTTTGCTCATTTTTTATTTAATCCCTTCAATTTAAAAATCTTAAAATAAACATAAAAAGTCTAACAACTGCAACAAATAAGTTGAGTGCATTTAGCATTCCAACTCTAATAAAAATTCTTTGAATTTCTTTTGGATCGTTATAGTAGGCTAAAATTTGAGCCCCTTGTTCACGAATAATTCAAAATTGATACCCCATAAATCCCAGTGAAACACCAAAACCTAAAACTCAATAAATAGTTGTAACTATAGAATTAGTTACAAAAAACATTGTGATTCCTGTGATTAATTCAGCAACTACTAAAATAATTAATAGTGGAGCTAGTTTTCCAAAATTAATAATTTGGTAATAACCTAAAACACCCATAAGTGTTGTTATTCCACCCACACCTAAGAGAGCTAGTAAAATATTTCTACCTTTTTCTTGCAAAATTTGAATTGCCAAAATCAAAGGTATTCATAGCGAATTTATAAAAACAAATACAAAAAATAGAAAAGCTAGAAAAAAAGTGCTAGGTTTTTCTTGTATTGCTGTTTTATTCATATAAAAAATAATACCAACATTAGCGGCTAAGGAAATAATCATAATTCCTATAAAATAAGCTGGTTTTGTCCCAATATTTGTCATTATTCCAGCATAAAAAGTAAATAATGTTGGAATAGATAAAATTGAAAAACTCAATAATGCTACAAAAGCAATTGCAACACCCAGTCAAAGCAAAGAAAAACCAAGTAATCTATTTGTTTTTACTTTAGTATCAACTGATGCCATTGAGTAAGATTTTCGTTGAAACACTTGAAAAGCCATATTTCCTCCTAAATTTCTTTTATTACATTTTTTAATTTCATAAGTCAGTGATTTAAACCACTTTTTGACTTAGTTATATTATATTCTTTTTTTAAAATTTCTTTAATTTCTTCCAAAGTCAGACCTGGGTTGTTTTTTCTAAGTTCAAAAAAGGTTAATTCTTCTTTACTAAAAAGATTTTGCTTGTGGTTTTTTAAAGCAATCTTATAGTTTTCAATATGTTTGGTAGCTGCTTGAGCAACTCTTTTTAAATTATGAATATCAAAATTAGTTAATCTATTGCTATTTAATCTATAGTCACGTTCAATTCGAATTTCTTCAAGCTTACTAGCTTGTTCAGTAGCTCTTATAGCCATTAAAAAATAAATAATTTCATTTATTTTTTTAAGATATAAAACAAATTTATTATGAGCAAGTGTGCTATGGAAATTTAAATCTAAATTATTTTTTTGGAAAAGTGCTTTTATTTTCTCAAATTTATCCTGATTTAGAAAAGAAATTTCTAAGTGATAAAAACGAGAAGAAGGTTTAGAAATGGAGCCACCACCCAAAAATAAACCTGCAAAAAAATAAGTTACATTTTCAGGATTTTGCTCTATATTAATATAGTTAGACTTTATTGCAATTCAATTTTTATTATGACTATCAGATTCATAATTAATTTTATTAAAATCGAGTAAATTTCTAATTTGTTGAGTAATATTAGGTTTATTTAGTCTTATTATGAATTTAGATTCTGATTCAAATTTGCAAGCAGAAAAAATTATTCCTTGTAAAAATGAAATAAATTGTTTTTTGCCCATTTTATTATTTAGGAGTTCTTGTTTGATTTCTTGACTAAAAGTCATAAATAACCTTTTTTAGAAAATAAAAAAAAGCAACTCCCTATTTTCCTATTTCTAGTATCGTCGGCGTAAAAGGGCTTAACTACTGAGTTCGGAATGGTATCAGGTGATCCCCTTTGCTTTGGTTGCTTAATCAATATTCTAACACAAAAAAAATTTTTTGTAAAAAAAAGTTATATTTTTTTTTCTTGCTCTAATTTAGCCAGAACATTTGTAACATTTTTGATGTTACCAATAACAGTAATTTTGTCATCATATTTAATTACTGTATCTCCTGAAGGTAAGAAAGAAATATGATTTCTTTCAACAATAACTATACTAACATCATAATTTCTCAAATTAATATCTCTAATGCTTTTGTTAATAAAATCAGGAGATTTAACGTGAACACTACCGATAAAAAAGTGTTCACTAACTTCTTTAAGAGCATCTGCGTATCTTAAAACATTTTCATCAGTAGATAAAATTGCCATTTTAGTTCCTGCTTCTTCTTCAGGACTAATAATTCAATCAACTCCAATTCGTTTTAAAACCCTAGCATGTCTCTTGTTAACTGCTCTTGCAACTATTTTAGCTTGCGCACTTTTTAGTAAATTAGATTCAGATTGAATTTCTAAAATGGTTGCGATAATTTCTGTATTATCAGAAGTTGTCACTAAAATAGCATCTATATCTTCTAATCCGACTTCAGATCTCATAGTTTCAATATCGCTAGCATCCATAATAATTGGATTTATAGTTGCATATTTTTTTATAAATTTAAGATTTTCCTCATTTTTATCTATAACAATAATGTTATGATTAGATTCTGATAACTTGGCAATTGCAGCCCTTCCAAGGCGCCCAGCGCCGATAACACAAATATTTGCTTTTTTCATTTGTGTTAAATTTTAAAAGAAAAATAAAGTTTTTGTTATTTGAATATGATTTTTTATTGCTTTTATTATTTATAATTAACAAGAACTAATGAAAAAAGCAATTTATTTTTGGAAAAAAACCCGATTTTTGTTTTCAAAAATTAAAACCATCCAAATTATATTTTTAGTTTATATCAGTATTATTTTGGTGGGAGCGGGTATTTTGTCGACACCAGTTGCACAGGCAAATAAAAATAATCCTGTTGATTTTTTTACATCTCTTTTTACATCAGTTTCAGCTTTTAGTGATACTGGATTATCACTTGTCAATGTTTCACAATCATTTAATATTTTTGGGCAAGCATTGATTGCTATTTTGATTTTAGTTGGTGGAACAGGTTTTTTTGCTATTAAATTTTATTTTTTTAATCTATTATTTAGAAGAAAATTAGGCCTAAAGTCACGAGAAATTTTAAAAATTGAACGTTCTTCAAACAATATTGGTGAACTCAAAAATGTTATAAAAACTACAGTAACTTTCTTTTTAATAACAATCTTGATTTTTTCATTAATTTTAACTTTGCATTTTTATTTTTATAATCCAGGTGAAAATAAATTAGAACCTGGCAATAGTCCATATAAAAATACTAATTTAGCTTTTAGATATGGATTTTTCCATACTATCTCAGCTTTAAATAATGCTGGTTTTGATATTGTAGGCAGTTCAAGTTTCAGCCCCTATTATGGAGATATTTTTCTTCAAACAACCTTTATTTTTCTAATTGTTTTTGGAGGAATAGGTTTTCCAGTTATTTATGATTTTTCACAATATTTCAAACAAAAATTATTTTTTAAAAACAAAACAAAAATGCAATTATCTTTGTTTTCGAAAATATGCATAATTAGTAATTTCTCAATTACAGCTATTTCATTTGTCTTGTTTCTTCTTTTTGAAGAAACAAGAAGTACAGCTTACTGAAATACAACTTCAGGAAATTGATTTACAAAAAGTTACACTTTACTGTTTCATTCATTTTCAACAAGATCTGCAGGTTTTGCTTTTTTTGATGTTGATAATTTAAGCCAACCCTCCTTATTTTTAACATCAATATTAATGTTTATAGGTTCATCACCTTCATCAACTGGCGGTGGTGTTCGTGTAACTACTATTTGAATTTTGTTTTTAAATATTATTGCTAAATTTAGAAATCATAACCAAATTTTTTGTTTTAAAAGAAAAATAGGAAGTGAAAAAATCACAACTGCAACATTTGTTATCTTTATGAGTTTTATCTTATGTGTTGCTTTAATTTTATTTAGTAGCACTTACTTGGATGTTATTAATTTAGCAAATAAAAACAACCCTAACGCTGTTCTTTTTCAATTACATCATGTAATTTTTGAAGTTACATCGGCTTTTGGAACTTCAGGATTATCAACAGGGTTAATCCAACACTTGAGTAGAGAAGTTCAAGTTGGATTTATGCTTATCATGCTTATTGGACAACTTGGAATTAGTTCATCAATTTTGATGTGAAAAGGTGATGGAGTGGATCGAACTTCCCATAGCTATATTAGTGAAGATTTTGTGATTAACTAAAAAAAATATAGAGTTTTGTAAATTTCTTAAAATTATTTATTTTAATAATTCATATTCGAAAAGTTTTTTCTCTATTTTTTTTGAATAAAAATCTGTAAGAACTCGTTTCAAATCTATGATATGAGAATTTAATATATCATCTTTATAATCATAGTGTCTTTTACCATAATTGTCAATTCTTTTTTCTATTTTTATGTTTAATTCTTTTCGAATTTGCTCTAGTGAATATTGAAACGATTGGTTATAATTTTCGTTATCTTGCGCTTTATTTTTAACTTTCTCTCAAGATTTTATTAATTTGTAATGTTCATCTTCAAATAAATTTCGATTCAATTCTTTTGCAGCTAATCCATCCATGCATATTTCATTTAATTTTATTTTTTGTTCTTTATCATCTTGAAAGCTAAAACATTTAACTGTATCACTTATCAATATCCATAATAAACAATCATTTAAAAATACTTCATCTTTTCATGCTAACTCTTGCTTATCGGCGCTTTTCATAATAGTTAAGTAATCTTTTTCATAAGATTTAGATTTCCAACTATTTGCACAATGTAAAACTGCAATTTGCTTAATATTATCATTTTTTACATGAAAAATTTTATTAGTTAAACCTTTATTTAAATTAGTTAATATATTTCCTTGTGGTTCTAACATATTACCAATTGAAAGTTGAGCATAGCAGTCTTTCTTATCATTACTAATTTGAAATTCATTTACTCTTTTATTAATTTGTTTTATAACTATTTCCCCTTCTAAATAAAGAGTGCTACTATATTTGTTTGTTTTTTTTCATCTAATAATAGGCAAACCACCCTCAGTAGCATTATAATCTTTTCTATTTGATAAATAACCTTCTACAAATTCAAAATTAATGTAATTTCATTTTCAATATTTAATAGGTGAAATTAAACAATATTGATCGTTTTCACGCATATGCATTGAAGCACTATAGATAAATTGGAATGATAAGTCACGCACTTGATATTTTTTAAATTTATTTGTAGCATAAATTTGTTCTAATACATAATTTTTAGAAACAGCATGACCACTACCATGAGAATTTGCAGTTTCATCTCTAAAAGGAGGATTTTCTAAAAACAAAACACGACCATTAGGATTTCTTGCTCTTCAATCTAATAAATAGTCACTCAATCATATATTAAAACCTTCACTAAGGGCATCACCTGAATTTAATATGTCATCACCTATGTAAACATCAATTAAACTCGCATTATTATAAGGTGGTCGAATCATTTTCACTTTTTCTTTAAATAATTCCCCCATATAAACTCATTCAGCAAATTCAAAAGTATTTAAAATGGTGTTAGCTAAAATATCATCACTTAAAAATTTTTCTAAATTCCCTGTTCCAGCACATCTATCAATAATTAAATATGGATTATTTGGTTCTTCATTAATGAAATTTTTTACATAAGTTGTAATTTTTTCAACATAAACATCAGGTGTAAAAAATGCACCTCTATCCTTAATAACTTGTTTACTACCGATGTGATCTCATTTGCTAGCAATAATTTTCTTTATATTAGTGATAAAAACAGGTTCTACTCAATTTAATATTTTTGGATCTTCATTAAGTAAGATTAAACTTTCTTTTAATTTTTGTAGTTTTTGCGAATCAAACTTGTTATCTTTTTTTAATTCATTAATAATTGAATCAACATCAATACCTTTAACTAAATCTTTAATAAAATAACTAGGATTATGATTAGATTGTTCAGGTTGATTTGAATAAAAATAATCATTAATTCTTGCAAAATTCAACTTATTAATTTTGGTTGGTAAAAAATCATTAATATTAAGTTTATTAATTAATTCTTTGGGATTCGACCACTCTCCACCCTTAGTATATTGAATCTCACCTCCGATGCTTAAAGGATTAGCTCCACTTGGAGAATTATCTAGAGGTTCACCATTATATATAAAATCCTTATATTTATTTGCATCAATTAATCAATATTTTTGTGTTTCAAAAAGAACTATACAAATATATCTTGGTATTTGAATTAATCCACCATCATTAAATTTTTTAAGTGTATAAATGCCTTGTGCTATGGAACTTTCTAAGGTTTGTTTATTTGAAAAACGTTTTTTACATTCAAAAAGAACACCTTTATAAATTCCATCAGTCCTTTGAATTAAATATTTTTCATAATATGGCTCATCTAAAATAATATGCTCAGGGTCTTCGTATACTCCCTTTTCAAAATAACTTCAAAATGCTTTTTGATTGTCTAATTCACTATATTTAGCCCAATCTCTCTCTCTCTCTCTACTTGTTGCTTCATAAAAAATCCTTAAATAATGTTTAAAATATTTTGGAATTATATATTAATGTTTATTTTTTTTGTTTAAACTCACTTTAAAAAAATGAAATTTTTGGAATAAAAAATACAAAAAGGCACATAAAGTGCCTTTTTGTATGCATTAATAAGCCGCGTTCTGTATTAGTCAACCATTTATCTAAGTAAAATACTTCTCAACCATTGTTGAATTCCTAGGTTGAGCTCCCCTACCAAAATTTGGGTTTCTAGCTCATGGAGTTTACCGCGTTTCACCTTAATTTAATAAGCTCGTCTCTGTGGCACTAGTCGTCTAGGCTTGAATTTATTAGATTCAACATGAACACTACTATCATCTCAGACAGTGCTAGCGCGGACTTTCCTCTACCTTGTGGTAGCGATTGACTTATGCAATGTAAATTATACAAACTTTTTAATTTTTCTTAGTATTTTATTGCTTTTTAGAAATAAAAAAACCTAAATTAATCTAGGTTTTTTTGGATATTAGTTTTGTTTTTTAATTTTTTCCTTCTTGGTGTTTTTTCAATTCTCTTCGTTGTTGTCTCTCGGCTTTTTTAATTTGTCTTTGTTCTTTTTTAATTTTATGATTTTCTATCGCCTTTTGAGCCAAAGTTGCAGCTGTATCTTTAGCAGCTTGTTTTAGTATTTCTTTATTTTCGGGAGTTAATACACTTGACTTTGGAGCATTTTTCAATGTTCCTATTGCTAAATCTTTTACAACTTCTTTTTTTGATATATCCCCTTTTTGTTTAATGACTTTTATAGTTTCTGATATTGCTGCTTTTTTCAGTGCATCTTTCCCTACACTTACTAATATTTTTTTAGTAGCTGCATTTGTGGAATTATTATTTGTTGAATCATCCGCATTAGTCGATTTACTTGAAGAATTATTGGTTGTTTTACTTTCAGATACAGCATTAGTTGTATTTTCTGCAGTATTTCCAGATGTGCTATTTTCTGAATTTGTTGCTGCATTTCCAGAATTATCATTTGTTGCACCACCCACACTAGTTGATTGGCTTGAAGAATTATTGTTTGCATTATTTTCAGAATTATTATCTATATTTGTAGATGTATTTTTTGACTGCTCGGTTGTGTCAAGTTGGTTTACACTTTTTTGTGTCTCTAATCTTGATTGTTCTGTTTGGTCATTTTCTTTTGTTGTTTGAATTGTTTGTGTAGATTTATTGTTTTCTTTTGAATCATTAGTTTCGCAAGAAGCGAGAACAACAATAGGTGCCATTGTTACAACTGGTAAAGCTAAAAGAGTTTTTTTTAGTTTCATAAACTTAAGTTTTCCTTTATTTTAAATTCAAAAAAATTTTTAAATAACATTCTTTTACATGTTATTTGTTTAATGTTTTTTTGTTTTATTATTGTGCAATTTAACAACAATAAAAAACAAATTCACTAAATTTATAGTAAATAATTTAATAAAAAAACATTATACTTTTTTTTTTTTTTTTTTTGTTTTATTTTGAAGACTTTTTTGCATTTTTTTTAATAAAAATATAGATATGAAAAGAAAAATTAAAATTATTGGAATTATTTCGACTTTTAGTGTAATTACAGCTATAAGTGTTATTTATTATGCTAAACAGATTAGGGTTAATAAAGACAAAATAAAAATCACAATTTTGAAAGGTGTTAGAGAACCGGGGACAAAAATTTTTGATAAAGAAACAACTTTAAGAGAAATATTCTTTGCTTTCAAACCTAATTTAGATGTAAATTTAGGTAGTTATAACTTAAATGAAAAAATTATTGAAGACAAAGAATTTAAATTGAAGTTAGAAAGTGAAAAAGAACATCTATCAAAAATTTCTTTAGAAAAATCAAAAAAATTAAAAATACCAAAAGAATTAATTAGCAATATAAAAAAATTTTTGATTAAAAATAAAGGTAAAAAAATTTCATGACTTGAAATACAAGAAAAATTAAAAATTGAACCTACCTTTTTAAACAAATTACAAGTAAATTTTACTCTTGATTAATATTGGTATTTTCTATAATTTTTTTTATTTTGTTTTTAGATCAAAAAGAATATTTGTGATTGATTGGTATTTTTTCTTGTTTTTTATTACTTTTTTTCTTAGGTGAGTTAAAGAAGGTTGCGCTTGCCTTATTTTTTATAGCAATAAGTTTTTTATTGATGTGGACAATCAAACCAGAATTAAATTATAAACAACGTATATTTGAAGGTAAAATTGTAGAATCTTATCCATATGGTTCTTTTTTACAAACTGAAAATAGCAAATTTTTGATTAAAGGAAAATCCTTAGAAATAGATAGTTGGGTAAAAATCGAAGGAGTTCTAAGTAATATTTTTGTTCAAAACAAACAAAATTCTTCTTTTATACTTTACTTAAAATCAAAATCCATATTTTATCAAATAGTTAATAGCAAATTAATTGATAGTCAAAGTTCAACAAATTTTATTAGCACAACTAAAAAATACATTTTTTCAGGTGGTGAAAATTATTCTAAATTAATTCCTATGGTTTTTTTGGGCTCTGTGACTGAAGATACTAATTTTTTAAAATCAAATCTTATATATTTGGGTGTTTATCAATTATTTGTTATATCAGGTTTTCACATTAATTTTTTTAAACAAATAATTTTTTGAATATTTCAAAAATTAAAAGTAAAAGAAGTAATTTATAAATCTATCTTTTTTGTTTTTCTTATTTTTCAAAGTTTTTTATTAAATTTTCCTATTTCTTTTTTAAGAGGTGTGATTTTTTGAGTTTTAATAGAAATTAATGAAATATTTTTAGACAAAAAATTTAACAAAACGACTTTACTTTCTTGAACAATGCTAATTTTAATAATCTCAAATATTTTTATAATTTATTCGCCAGCATTTATATTATCTTTTGGTGTAAGTTTTATTATTTTGTTTGTAAATCAAATTCAATACAAAGAAAAATGAATAAAAATATTAGTGAATTTTATTTTTGTTAATTTATCTAGTTTTGTATTTTCTATTTTTTATAACAAACAATTTAATTTATTTACACCTTTAACTTTATTGGTATTTTCACCTTTTTTCACATTTTTTTACATGGTTTTATTATTTTTTTTATGAAACAAAGAAATACTGGAATTAATTAGTAAATATTTTATAGAAAGTGTTGAATTTATGAGGGAATTGCCATTTTGAATTATAAATTTAAAAATAAATCAAACTTGATTATTTTTTAGTAATATAATATTTTTAATATGTTTTTTGTTTATGGAAATGACTACTTTTTCCTTCAGGAAAAAATTAAGACAATTATAGATCAAACAAGATTAAGGTTTATTGAGTATTTTTACAACACAGACGACATTAATGAATTGGTTGATAAAATTACAAATAATTCTTTATTTATTGATAAAAAAATTTGTGTTTTTAAAAATTTTTATTTTTTTAGCAAAGACAAAAAAGAAAATGAAAAAATAATAGAAAAATTAAGAAACAGTAATCATGTATTTATTTTTTCTTACCTATTTGAAGAAAATAGTGAAAAAAACAAATTATTGAAATCGGATATTTATAAAGCGTTTTCTAATAGTAATGAAACATTTGAAACAAAAAGTATTGACGAATCAAAAAAAGGGCTTTTTATTGAACAATATTCAAAACAAATGGGATTAACATTAACAAAAAGTCAAATTATTCAAATTGAGTTAATGATGCCTGCAAATGCTCAAATTATTGTTAATGAACTAACTAAATTAAAAGGTTTGAATTTGCAATTATCTTCTGAAATTATAGATAATTTTGTTAGTGATTATTCAGGAGAAAGTTTGTGAGGATTTATCAATTCATTTGTAAATAGGGATGTTCAAAATATTTTTAAATTTTACAAAAGTAAAATGTTATCAGGAGTCCCCTTATCTTGACTAGTTACGCAAGTTAGCAACAAACTATACCAGTCATATATTATTTATTTAAATTATAGAAATCATTTAAAGGATGTTGAGATAGCAAATAAACTTAATTTAAAAGTGTTTCAAGTAAAAAAAGCTGTTCAATTTTACAATAGTGTAGGAATAGAAAAAGTTAAAAAAATGTTAGTTTGACTAGCTAAATTAGATTCAGATATTAAAAAATTTGTAATAGATGAAAACAAAGCTTTTGAATTTTTTTTATTACAGTTTTCTATATAATTTCAAAAAGCAAAGAAATTTGTGCTTTTTTTACTTTAATTTGTTAAAATATTAACCGCAATACATAGAGATAATAACTGTTGAAAAACTTAATTTGTTATTTGAATGTATAGTATTGCACTTTTAATTATTTTTAATAAAAAGCGAAAGGAGTGCAAATTTGAATAGTTTTCGTGCTAAAAAAGTAGAAACTGTTAAAGAAATCAAAGAACTTTTAACAAATTCTTCTTCACTTGCAATTGCAGAATATCGTGGACTAACTGTTGCTGAATTAGAGCAATTGAGAAATGAGTTTAGAGCAGCTGGAGTTGTTACAAAAGTTTACAAGAATAGACTTTTTAAAATAGCGGCAAAAGAAGCAGGTTTTTCTTCAATTGAAACCGAACTTGTTGGTCCTAATATTTTTGCATTTGGGACTTCTGATCCTATTGCACCTGCAAAAATTATTTTCAACTCTACAAAAGAGCAACCACTTTTGATTTTAAAAGGTGGGATTTATGAGGGACAAGTTATTTCTTCTAGTGAAATGAAAGATGTGGCAACACTTCCTAACTTCACCGAGGCTCTTACAATTCTTGCAAGATCTCTTCAAACACCATTACAACAACTTTCACTTGGTTTGAAAATGTTGGTTGATGAAGGCAAGATTAATCAGTAAATTTAATTTTACACAACTATATTACATTTAAATTTTTATTTTCAAAGGAACAAAAATGGCAAAAATTACAAAAGATCAATTTATTGAATCATTAAAAGAAATGAGTATTAAAGAGGTTATGGAACTTGTTCAAGCTTTAAAAGACGAGTTTGGAATTGATCCATCTGCTGTTGCTGTTGCAGCTGCTCCTGAAAAAGCTGAAGCAAAATCAGAAGTAACAGTTACCTTAAAATCAGCAGGACAAGAAAAAGTTAAAGTTATTAAAGTTGTTAAAGAATTATTCAATTTAGGATTAATGGAAGCTAAGAAAATTGCTGATTCAGCTCCTGCAGTTCTAAAAGAAAATGTTAGTCCAGCTGAAGCAGAGGAAATTGCTAAAAAACTTCAAGAAGTTGGTGCTGAAGTTTCAATTAACTAATAATTTTGAAAAAGCAAGCAAAATATACATTTATTAATAAAAATGGCGTTTTTTATAATGCCATTTTTGCACTATTAAAAACAAAGGAATATTATGAATCATTTATATAGTGAAAAAACTTATGGTTTAACCACTAAAAGACGGTTTTATGCAAAAACCAAACAAACACTTACCACACCTAATTTTTTAGATTCTCAACGTGATTCATATCATTGGTTTTTAGAAGAAGGTATTACTGAAGCTTTTAATAAAATTTATCCAGTTTTTTCAACAAATGGAAAACTAGAAATTAGTTTTAAGCAAGGTTCTATTAGAGTTGAAAGACCAAAAAATGAATTTTTGAGCATTCGCGAAGCACGTCAAAAAGGCAAATCATATGTTTGCCGTGTTTATGCTACACTTAGAAAAATTCAGTCAGAAGATGGAGAAGTTGAAGAACAGGAAATTCTTTTAGGGGAAATCCCTTATATGACTCAGGGTGGAACTTTTATTATTAACGGTTTTGAAAAAATTGTTATTTCACAATTAATCCGTTCTCCTGGAGTTTGCTACCGTGAGAGAGTTCGAAATCGTCAAGCAGACGATCTTTTCAATAAGGTTGAAATAATTCCTCAATTAGGTTCTTGAATTGAAATTTTCCATAAAGTTACAGGTCACGGTGTTGACACTGTTAAAATTCGAATAGATAAACACAAAAATATTCCTTTAATTACATTTTTAAAAGCTTTTGGTTTTGTTGATGAAACTATTAAAAAATATTTTGGCCAATCAGCACCACTTTTAGAGTCTCTTAAAAAACACAAAGTGAATGGCGTTGAGGAAAACCTTGAACAAATTTATAGAATTGTTCGCAAGGACGACAGAATTACAGAAGATGGATTAAAAAACTTTATTCCATCCATAATTTTTAATGAACGTCGTTACAATCTATCCAAAACTGGTCGTTATATGCTTAATAATAAACTCAATTTAATTGAGCGTATTACTCAAACATATTTAGCGGAAGATTTATTTGACAAAAATGGCGATCTTGTTTATGCGGCAAAAACCTTTATTACAAGACAAATCGCTGTAGACATTCAAGCAAAATTCGAAGATGGAACTTTTGAATTTTCATCAATTGATGGAATTGATGAAACTGTTTATGGACGTCAACTACAAATTAATAGAAATACCGATTTATCTAGTCGTACAAAGATTATTTCTGTTAAGGTTTGACCAAATAAAAGAGCTATGTCACAAACTCAGGAACCAATAGTTGTTATTGGTAATGATCCAACTTCAAATGAAACAACTCTTTTGATTTCAGATATAGTTGCAATTGTTTCATACTACTTTAACTTAATTGCAAATATTGGTAAAAATGATGACCCAGATTCGCTAATCAATAAACGAATTGTTGGTGTTGGTGAATTATTACAAAATCAATTTCTAATTGCTCTTAATAAAATGGAAAAAAATACCAAAGAGCGTATTTCATCTAGAGCCGAAATTGATAAAATTACAGTTAAAAGTGTTATTAATAACAAACCAATTTATAACCAATTTAAAAACTTTTTCAACTCATCTAAACTTTCACAATTTATGGATCAAATTAACCCATTAGGTGAAATGGCAAGTAAAAGAAGAGTTACATCTTTAGGACCTGGTGGTCTTAATAGAGAAACTGCTCAATTTGAGGTTCGTGACGTTCATGCAACTCACTATGGACGTATTTGTCCAGTTGAAACACCTGAGGGTCAAAACATTGGTTTAATTTTAAACTATAGTGTTTTTGCAAAAACTAATCCTTATGGATTTATTTTAACTCCTTACTTTAAAGTAAATAATAGAGTTGTTGATTACTCACAACCACATTGATTGACAGCTGCTGAAGAATTTGGACTAACCTTTGCTCAATCTTCATTAGCAATTAATGACAAAAACGAAATTATTGCTGATAAAGTAACTGTTAGAAAAAATCAAACTTTTATTGTTGTTGATGCCGATGAAATTGATTATATTGACGTTTCTTCAATGCAAATGACTTCAATTTCAGCAAGTGCAATTCCATTTTTGGAAAACAACGATGCGAACCGGGCACTTATGGGTTCTAACATGCAACGTCAAGCAGTGCCTTTAATTAAAGCTGAAGCACCTTTTGTTGCCACAGGTATTGAGTCTGATGTTGCTCTTTATTCATCAACAAATATTCGTTCTGAAACAGACGGAGTAGTTACTTATGTTGATTCAAAAAAAATCATTATTACTGATGAAGAAGATAAAGAATACTTGTACTATTTACGTCATTTTGAAAAATCTAATCAAGAAACCTTGATTTTACAAAGACCTATTGTATCAGTTGGTCAAGAAGTTGTAAAAGGTCAACTTATTTGTGATGGTCCTTCAACAGATCGAGGTGAGTTAGCTCTTGGAAAAAATGTATTAGTAGCTTTTACAACATGACATGGTTACAATTACGAGGATGCCATCATTATTAGTGAACGTTTAGTTAAAGATGATGTCTTTACTTCAATCCACATTCAAGAACAAACTATTAAATTCCGTTCTACAAAAGCTGGAACTGATATTTTAACTGCCGAAGTACCAAACACATCAGCAAAATCAAGATCACATCTTGATGCTAATGGAATTGTTCGTGTTGGTTCTGAGGTTAACACTGGTGATATTTTAGTTGGTCGTACTTCACCAAAAGGTGAAGACAATCCAACTCCTGAAGATCGTTTGATTGTTACTATTTGAGGTAAAAAAGCACTTGCACAAAAAGACACTTCACTTCGTGTAAAACACGGAGAAGGTGGAACTGTAATTGATGTTCAAGTTCTTTCACGCGAAAATGGCGACACACTTGAAGATGGTGTGGGAATGCTTGTTAAAGTTTTAATTGCCCAAAAACGTAAAATTAAAGTTGGAGATAAAATGGCTGGTCGGCACGGAAACAAAGGAGTTGTTTCAATTGTCTTGCCAGTTGAAGATATGCCATTTTTAGAAGATGGAACTCCAGTGGATATTCTTTTAAATCCACAAGGGGTGCCATCTCGGATGAATATTGGGCAAGTTCTTGAGTTGCACCTTGGAATGGTTGCTAAAAATCTAAATACTAGATTTGTAACTCCTGTTTTTGATGGGATTAAACCAGATACTATGAAATCATTATTCCAAGAAGCTAAAATTCCTGAATCAGGGAAATTTAAACTTTATGATGGAATTACTGGTAAAGCTTTTGATAAAGAAGTTTCTGTTGGATACATGTATATGCTTAAATTGCAACACATGGTGGATGACAAAATGCATGCCCGTGCGGTTGGTCCTTACTCACTTACAACTCAACAACCACTTGGAGGTAAGTCACAAAACGGAGGTCAAAGATTTGGTGAAATGGAAACCTGAGCCCTTGAATCTTTTGGAGCAACAACTGTTTTATCTGAGCTTCTAACCTATAAATCAGATAATATTGTTGGACGTAATAGCCTTTATAACAACTTAATTTCAGGTGGGAAACTTCCACGTCCAGGAACTCCTGAATCCTTTAATGTTTTAGCTTATGAACTTCGTGGTTTGTTAATTAAATTAGAAGTTCATAAAAAAGACAATGCACTTGATGCTGATTTCAATGTGCTTTCACCAACTAAAAAACCAGTTGAATTTGTAGAACATATTGATGATGAATACCCATTTGATGAAGCTTTTGGTGATGAAGGTAGAACATCCTTAGAATCTGATTTTGAAGACGTAGATGAAGAGAATGAAGATTTTGAAGAAGATTTATATTAAATTATTGAGGTAATTACTATGGAAAATAAAAAAATTTCACGTCAATATGCGAAAATTTCTGAAAATAGCATTGAAAAGATTTCATTAGCACTAGCTACACCTCAAGATGTTCTGGACTGATCAAGAGGGGAAGTTACAAAACCTGAAACAATAAACTATAAGACCTTCAAACCAGAGCGTGGTGGTCTTTTTGATGAATTGATTTTTGGTCCACTAGTTGACTATAAGTGTTCGATTTGTGGGAAAAAATATAAAAAATCAAATGAAAATCAAATTTGTCCAGCTACTAAAGAGTGTCAAATTAATAAATCTCAAATTTTACCAAAAATTGCTCGTCGTTACTCAATGGGTCACATTAAACTAAATGCACCTATTTTGCACCTTTGATATTTCAAAATCGATCATAGCATTATTTCAAAACTTTTAGGCTTGAAAGTTATTGAATCTGAAGATAAAAAAGCACGTAGTGCTGTTTCTAAAACCAGTTTAGAACAATTAATTTATTATAAATCTCACATTGTTTTAGAAACCGGTGGTCTTAAATCATTGCAAAAAAATAAAATTATTGATATTTCAGAAGCTGGTGTTATTTACAGAGATGCGCTTCTTGAAATTCGTTCACGTTATGAAAGTGGTAGTGAGCAATATATTTCTATTTCAGATGCTATTGATGAATTAAATGAAACTGTTACTTCAAAAATTGGGCGTGAATACGGAATTGATTATTACGAACTTAATGAGATTGTTGAACAATACAGTGAAGCTAAAATTTCAACAGGAACAGAAGCTATAGAATATCTTTTAGATAATCTTGATTTAAAAGCTGAAAGAGATAAAGTTGAGGCTGAAATTCAAGAAATTCATTCTCAAATTGGTCAAAATAAAAAATTAATTTTAAAGAATCAAAAAAGAGACAAACTTTATAAAAGACTACAAGTTATTAATAATTTCATTAGTTCAGGACAAGATCCAAAATCAATGATTATTAAAAACTTACCAGTTATTCCTGCCGATCTTAGACCTTTAGTTCAATTGGATGGATCACGTCACTCAACTAGTGATTGCAACGAACTTTATCGTCGTATTATTATTAGAAACAACCGTCTTAAAAAATGAAAAGATTCAGAGGCTCCTGTTTTAATTTTACAAAACGAACTTCGTATGCTACAAGAAGCGATTGATGCTTTAATTGATAATCAAAAAAAATCAAGTAATCAAGTTACAACCAAAGACAACCGTCCACTTAAATCAATTTCTGATTCACTTACAGGTAAAAAAGGTAGATTCCGTCAAAACCTCTTAGGAAAACGTGTTGATTATTCAGGGCGTTCAGTTATTGTTGTTGGTCCAAAATTAAAAATGCATCAAGCAGGGTTGCCACGTCGTATGGCAGCAACTTTATTTGAACCTTGAATTATTCGAGCTTTAATTGAAAATGGAGTTGCATCTTCAATTAAAAATGCTCGTAAAATGATTGAAGAGCAAAATCCACAAATTTGACCTTCAGTAGCTAAAGTTATTGAAAATAAACCAATTATTTTAAACCGTGCACCAACACTTCACCGTCTTTCAATTCAAGCTTTTGAACCTGTCTTAGTTCGTGGAAAAGCTATTCAACTTCACCCACTTGTAACTGCCGGATTTAATGCTGACTTTGATGGTGACCAAATGGCTGTTCACGTGCCAATTTCTCCTGAAGCTATTCGTGAAACTAAAGAATTAATGTTTGCAAACAAAAACATTTTAGGTCCAAAAGATGGAGAACCAATTGTTAACCCTAGCCAGGATATGATTTTGGGACTTTACTATTTAACCCAAGAAAAAGAAGGTGCTAAAGGTGAAGGTAGATTTTTTGGAAGTCTTGATGAGTTAATTAAAGCCTATGAATTTGGTACAGTAGAGTTACATGCTCGTGTTGCACTTCCATTTGTGGAAGTTAAGCCAACAATTGGGCAAAACAACCCAGGACACATTATTTCAACAGTTGGAAAATTCATTTTAAACAATATTTTTCCTGAAAACTTTCCATTTATTTTTGATGATAAAGTTGATGAATTATTTTTAAATTACGAAGACCAAATTAGAAAATATGTTTGTCCATATGGAACTAATTTTGTTGAAAAAATTAAAAATACACCAATTAATAATGCTTTGTCTAAAAAACATATTGCTAAAATTGTTCGTCAAATTTTTGATACTTATGATGGACTTTTGGCCAAAGAAGATGTTGCAAATGTAATTAATCAATTAGATTTTGAAAATTATCAAAATTGTATTTTAGCTTATGAGAAATTGCGTGATTATCAAAATGAGAAACTTCCTATTTCGCACATTTCTAAGTTGGCTGAGTTTACAATTTATGAATTTGACCAGCTTTTCCGTCGTCACAAACATAGTGGTGGTTCAGCAATCAAAGTTATGGAAGAATATGAAAAAGTATGACTTTTAGAACGTATTTGATTCAAATACATTAATATGGTTTCATCAATGATGGACAAAATTAAAGATTTAGGATTCCATTATTCAACTATTTCTGGGACTTCTATTGCGATTAGTGACATCAAAATGGCTCCTCAAAAAGAAGATTTCATCAAAGAAGGTGATGAATACATCAATAAATT